>DATNCU010000265.1:0-3321 GCA_035607145.1 Thermoanaerobaculia bacterium | reverse complement strand
AGGCGCTCACCATCGGCGATTCGCCGAAATTCGACCTCGTCACGCGGCAGCCCGAGAACCTCACCGACGAGGACCTGCGCAAGACGTCGCTCGTCGTCCTCAACGACGTGGCGGTGGCGTCGCCGCTCGGCCGCCGGCTGTTGAAGTTCGTCGAAGGGGGCGGGGGGCTGTTCGTGGCGGCCGGTTCACGCGCGGCGTGGCCGCGCGACGTCGACCTGCTGCCGGGGACGATCGGCAACCCCGTCGACCGCACCCGCGGTGACACGGCACGCGTGGGCGCCATCGAGTTCGGCCATCCCGTGTTCGAGGCGTTCCGCGCCCCCCGCAGCGGCGACTTCGCGTCGGTGCGGGTGTACGGCTATCGCAATCTGGGGCCGGCCGCCGGCGCCCAGGTGCTGGCGCGGTTCGACGCCGGCCCGCCTGCGGTGATGGAACGCCGCGTCGGCGCCGGGCGCATCCTGCTGTGGGCGTCGTCCTTCGACCAGTCGTGGACCGACCTGCCGATCCGGTCGGTGTTCCTGCCGTTCGTGCAGCGCGCCGCCACCCATCTCGTCGCGTATGTTCCATCACAGCCGTGGGCGACGGTCGGGCAGATTCTCGATACGTCCCGGGCCGGGGCGCACAAGGGGCAGAGCGTGCCGACGCTGGTGCTCACGCCCTCGGGCAACCGGCTGCCGGTGAGCGGCGACGGCACCGAGGTGATCGAGCTGGCCGAGCAGGGGTTCTACGAGCTGCGGGGCGATAACAATTCCGCGGGTGAGATGGCGATCGTGGCCAGCAATGTGGATCCGGCCGAGGCGGACCTGACCGCGATGGATCCCCAGGACATCGTGGCCGCCAGCACCGGGGAGTCCCAGTCTGACGGGGTGCAACCGACGGCGGCGCCACAAACGCCCGAGACGCGCGAGCGGAGCCAGCGGCTCTGGTGGTACCTCCTCTGCCTGGGGGCGGCCCTGTTGGCGGCCGAAACCGTGGTCTCCAATCGGCTTAAAGTCTGACCACCGGCGCCCGGATCGGGCGTATCCTGATCAGAAGTCTGGCAATCCGACCGGAGCCGGGCGTCGTCTAACCTGACCGGGGGCCACATGCTCGAGCACGAGTCTCGCTCTGCGCAGCCGACGGAACTACTCGCCATCATCGCCGAGGTGCGCCGCCGGTGGCGTTTCAAGCTGGTCCTGCGCGGCACCGTGCGCGTGGTCATCGTGGCGATGCTGCTCGTGCTCGCCGCCACCTACGGCATCGAGTGGGCGCGCTCGAGCGGGTTGTCGATCCTGGTCTCCCGTATCGGCTTCGCCCTGGTGCTGGTGGCCTCGCTGTCCTGGTTCGTAGTCCGGCCGCTCCGGCGCCGGGTCTCCGACGATCAGGTCGCGCTCTACCTCGAAGAGCACGAGCCGTCGCTCGAGGCCACGCTCCTCAGCGCCGTCGAAGCCAGCCGCAGCGGTCACGGTGAGTCGGCCGCCCTTATTCGCCGCGTGATCGAGCAGGCGGTGGCCGCCTGCCAGCGCGCCAACGCCACTCGCAAAGTGGAGGCTCAGCCGCTTCGCCGCTACGGCGCGGTGCTGGCGGCCGCCGCGGTGGCGGCGCTCCTGGCCGTGGCGCTCGGCCCCGCGTTCATCCGCCAGGGGCTCGCGGCGATGTTCCTGATGCCGCAGGCCCAGGCCGCCGCGCGCTACCGCATCGAAGTGATGCCCGGCAGTTCCACCGTCCCCAAGGGGTCGGACCAGACCATCACCGCCAAGCTGCTCGGCTTCGACGCCGAGGATGCGAACCTGATGGTGAAGCGCACGCCAGAGGGCAAGTTCGAGCCGCTGCCGCTGCAGCGGGCCGAGAACGGCTCCTACGAGGGGTTGCTCTTCGACATCAACGGCCCGCTCGACTACTTCGTGGAAGCCGACGGCGTCCGCTCCGAGACCTTCTCGATGAAGGTCGTCGAGGTGCCGTACGTGCAGCGCCTCGAGCTCGAATTCGTCTATCCCGCCTACACCGGCCTCGAGCCGCAGAAGATCGAGGACGGCGGCGACATCGCGGTGCTGAAGGGCGCCACGGTGAAGGTGCACGTCTTCCCGACCATGAAGACGGCCGCCGGGCGGCTATCTCTCAACGATTCGCAGCAGGTGCCGCTCGTCGTGCAGCCCGACGGCACGCTCATCGCCAGCTTTGTGGCCGAGAAGGATGGCGCCTACGTGGTGCAGCTCCAGGCGCCGAACGGCGAGTTCGTGGTGGGGTCGCCGAAGTACGCGATCGACGTGCTCGACGACGGCGCGCCGACGGTGTCGTTCAACCGTCCCGGCCGCGACACCACCGCGTCGGCGGTCGAGGAAGTGTTCGTCGAGGCCAAGGCGGTGGACGATTACGGCGTCCGCAATCTCGAGCTCGTGTACTCCGTGAACGGCGGCGCCGAGAAGGTGGTGCCGCTCTTCCAGGGCAAGAACCGGCTACCCGAGGTGACGGCCGGCCACACCTTCTACCTCGAGGAGATGGGGCTGCAGGTCGGCGACTCGGTGTCGTATTACGCGCGCGCGATGGACAACGACGCCGCCGGCGGCGCGGCCAAGCGGGCGTCGAGCGACCTCTACTTCGTGCGCATCCGTCCGTTCAACAAGGACTTCCGCCAGGCGCAGTCGCAGGGCGGCGGGGGCGGCGGTGGTGGCGGGGGCGGCGGCGGTCAGATTGAAGCGCTCTCGGAGCAGCAGCGGCAGATCATCTCGGCGACGTTCAACGTCCAGCGCGATCGCAAGGGGTTCACGCCCGACAAGCTGAAGCAGAGCTCCACCGTGGTGGCGCTGTCGCAGTCGCGGCTGCGCGAGCAGGTCGAAAGCATGCTCACGCGCATGAACAGCCAGCTCGTGGAGAAGGATCCGAAGTTCCAGAAGATCGGTGAGCTGCTGCCCGAGGCCGTCAAATACATGCAGGACGCGGAAGCGAAGCTCACCGCGGTGAACGTCGACGCGGCGCTGCCGATCGAGAACAAGGCGCTGCAGGCGCTGCAGAAGGCCGAGGAAGAGTTCGAGCTGCAGGTCGCGGCCGGCCGCCAGGGCGGCGGGGGCGGCGGTGGCGGCGGCGGCGCGATGCAGCAGGAGCTGTCGGAGCTGTTCGACCAGGATCTCGACAAGATCGCCAGCCGCTACGAGACGGCGAACCAGGCGACGCAGCAGCAGAACGACCGCGAGGTCGACGAAGTGCTGGAGAAGTTGAAGGAGCTGGCGCGGCGGCAGGAGCAGGAGGCCGAGCGTCAGCGGCGGCGCGCGCTCGAGGGCGGCCAGCAGGCCGGCTCCGGCGGCAGCGGCGGCGGGAGCAGCAGCGCGCAGCAGCGGGCGCTCG
>DATNCU010000251.1:0-3089 GCA_035607145.1 Thermoanaerobaculia bacterium | reverse complement strand
AATTCGAGCCCCGCCTTGTGCCCGGCGGCGTACCAGATCCAGCCGCCGAAGGCGGCGGCGAGCGCGATCCACACCAGCACCCACATCCCCGCCTCGCGGGCGCGCACCGTGTGCGCGTGGCGGTGGAAGACGAAGAGGTCGAGCGCCAGCGCCGCGGTGACGACGACGGCGAACACGGTCCACATCAGCGGGCTGCCGACGCTGTGCATCACTGTCGAGCGCTACCTCCGGCGATGGCGTTGCGAGGCGTTGCTTGGTGAACGAGGCGTGGCCTGGCGAGATCCGCTACGCACCAGGGGTGGCGGCGATTCCACGCACCTGCGTTTCGCCGTACCACCGCCGCAGCGGCGCGTAGCGTAGCAGCGCGGCGCTACCACCCCGGCGTGATGAGGAAGCCGAAGACGCCGCTCTCCTGCGGGCGCTGGAAGGGCTTGGCGTAGTAGAACTCGAGCGGCAGCGCGCCGAGCAGCAGGATGCGCGCCGCCACCCCCGCCGAGGCGACCGGCACGCGGTCGGTGGCGTTGCGGTCGAAGCTCCAGCGCACGCTCTCGTCGGCGTTCCAGGCGGCGCCGACGTCGGCGAACAGCGCCAGCTCGGTGGGCAGGCTGCGCAGCTTGATGAGGCCGAACTCCTCGACGCCGAAGAGCGGCACGCGCAGCTCGAGGTTGAAGACCGCGAGGCGGCTGCCGATGAGGCGGTCGAACTCCGGGCAGGCGTTGCTGCCCGGCACCTGCGTGCACTCGGAGAGCCGGATGTCGCCGTGGGCGTAGCCGCGCACCAGCGTCTCGTCGCCGACGTAGAGCGGCGAGAGGCGCCGGCTCTCGCCGTCGGAGCCGTAACGGCCGTAGTGCAGCGCGCGCACGGCGAGGGTGAGCGGCCGCATGAAGAAGTACTTCCGCGCGTCGGCGAGCGCGGTGGTGAACGAGAGGTCGCCGGAGACCTCGTCGACCTCCAGCCGCATACGCCCGCCGCGCACCGGCGAGACGAAGCCGAACGACGAGTTGTCGCCGACGTAGGCGACGCCGCCCTCGACCAGGCTCAGCGACGGGGCCGAAGCGACGCGCTGGCGGCTGTGCTCGAGGATGGTGTTGCCGACGAACACCAGCCGCTCGATCTCCTCCTTGAAGCTGTAGCGGGTGTAGGCGGCGCTCGCCTCGAAGCGGCGCGTTTGCGACAGCGGGTACTGCGCGATCGCCTGCGCCTGGTCGAGCGTCTGCGTCAGCGTGCTCTGCTCGATGACGTCGGCGACGACGGTCTCGCCGCCGCCCACGGGCACCTCCTCGCGGCCGACGAAGCTGAGGACCGAGACGTAGGGCAGGTGGGCGCCGCCGACACCCCACGCGTAGCGCTTCGAGCGGTCGATGTAGAGGGTTTCGAGCCCGATCGCGTCGCTGAAGCTGCCGGTCGACGAGCCGCCCTGCAGTGCTACCGCCAGCTGCCGGCGCTCGAGCACGTCACTCCAGTAGGCGGTGACGCTGCCGCCGACGCCCGTGCCGTAGGTGTCGGAGTAGAGACCGACGCCCACGGGGCCGACGTAGGTGAGGCCGAGCTTGGGCCGGTAGTCGCCGAGCTCGAACTGCTGCGGGGGCGCCGGCTGGCCGCCGCGCGCGAGCAGGGCTTCGACGGTGGCCTGCCGCGCGGTCTGTGCGGGCTGCAGCACGGCTGCGGTGCGGTCGTCGCCTGCCGGCGCGGCTTGCGGCGCGACGGTGAGCGGCAGCGTGCGCAAGGTGAGCCCGCGGTCGTCGAAGACCGAGAAGACCAGCCGGTCCGCAGCCACCGCGAGAGCCGGCGACTTGTCGGTGATGCCGGCGACGCCGGTGGCGATGCGCGTTAGACGCTCCGCGGCGCCGCCCGCGGCGGGCATGCGGTAGACGTCGCTTACGCCGTCGGGGTCGGCGAGGAAGTAGATCCACTTGCCGTCGGCCGAGTAGTGCGGGTCGATCTGGTTGCCGCCTGCGAGCCGCGGCAGCGCGCGGAGCCCCTTGCTTGCCACGTCCATCACGAACAGTCCGAGCGGCGCGTACTGCAGCGCCGCGAGGTCCGCGCCTTCGCCGCGGTCGGAGACGAAGAGCAGGCTGTCGCCGTCGGCGGACCAGCTGGGCTGCAAATCGGCGAAGCGGTCGTCGGTGAGCTTGGTGAGGCGGCCGCCGTCGAGCTCGTAGAGGTAGAGATCGTCGACGCCCTGGGCGATCCCCGAGTACGCCAGTCGCTTGCCGTCGGGCGACCAGGCGAGGCTGGTGATCTCGCCCACCTGCGGGTCGAGCCGCTCCTGCACGCGGCCGGAATCGACGTCGACGATGAGCACGCGGTTGTCGCCTTCCGCCACCACCGGGAAGGCGAAGCGTCGGCCGTCGGGCGACCAGGCGCCGGCCGACTCGATGAAGCGCAGCGAATCGACGTGCGGATCGCGGTCCGCGCTGGCGAGCCGGCGCACCACCTCGCCGGTGTGCGCGTCGGCGAGGAAGAGGTCGACGTCGAAGAGCTCGCGGGTGGAGAGGAAGGCGAGCCAGCGCCCGTCGGGCGACAGCACCGGCGACACCGAGAGACGGCCGCCCGCCTTCCTGCCGATCAGCTCAGTGCCCAGCTCGGAAGGCTTCTGCCGTTGCGCGAGGATCGGCTGGTAGTAGGCCTTGACGTCGCGGTGCCACTCCTCGTCGAACTGCTTCCACTCCATGCCGAGGACGCCCTTGAAGGCTTCCTCGGGCCCCAGTCGCAGCGCGGCGCGGAACAGCTCGGCCGCCTTGGGATCGCCCCAACGGCCAGCGATATAAGCCCACACCGCCTGTCCGTACTGGTAGGGGTTGTAGCGCAGGTCGCGCGACATCTTCGCGAGCGTCGGCAGGTCGTCGCGCAGCACCGCGTCCCGCATCCACGAGCTGGTGAGGGTGTCGTTGCGTCCCTGCGAGAGGTATTCGGCGAGACCCTCGACCATCCACAGAGGTAGGCTCTCCAGACCGACGGCGCGGGTGCTGCCCTGCTGCCCCACCGGCCGCATGCGCTGCGCGATGTCGAACTGGAAGACGTGCACCAGCTCGTGGCCGAGGACGTGGTCGGTGTCGGCGTAGTCGGCGGTTAGGGGCAGCACGACG
>DATNCU010000338.1:0-5009 GCA_035607145.1 Thermoanaerobaculia bacterium | reverse complement strand
TTGACCGCGAAGAGAATGACCGTCGCCGAGGCGGCGCGCGCGCTGCGCACCGCGAAGGTGGAGCTGCTGGTGACGCCGCGTGCGGATACCGGCGGAGCACCCGCCGCGACCTTCCGCTTCGACCCGCAACGCGCCGAGGCGCGCACCGCGAAGCTCGCCGCCGCCGACGCCATCGAGCGCGGCGCCGGCCGCCGCGACCCGGTGCCGGTGGCCGAGGAGGAGGTCCACGAGCGCGGCCAGCGCTACGTCGACTTCCTGATCCCCGGCCTCATCGGCCTCAACCTGATGAGCAGCGCGCTGTGGGGCTTCTCCTTCGCGCTGGTGCAGATGCGGGCCGGCAAGCTGCTGCGCCGCTTCGCCGCCACGCCGATGCGGCGCGCCGACTTCCTCATCGGCCTGATGTGCTCGCGGTTGATCTTCCTCGCGGTGCAGGTGGCGTTCCTGATCGTCTTCGGCTGGTTGGCGTTCGGCGTCGAGGTGCACGGCTCGGTGCTCGCGATCGCCGTCATCGGCACCATCGGCACCTTCGCCTTCACCGGCATCGCCATGCTCGCCGCCTCGCGCGCCAAGACGCTCGAGGGCGTCTCCGGGATCACCAACGTCATCATGATCCCGATGTGGCTGCTGTCCGGGACGTTCTTCTCCTACGAGCGCTTCCCGAAAGTGATCCAGCCGCTGATCCAGGCGCTGCCGCTCACCGCGTTCAACGACGCACTGCGGATGGTGATCAACGACGGCGCCTCGCTGCCCGCGACGTGGGTGCAGCTGCTCATCCTGGCGTTCTGGGCGTTGGTGCCGTTCGCGGCGGCACTCAAGCTCTTCAAATGGCAGTGAGCCAGAGCCGCTCGAGGCCCTCGGCGACGGGCACGCGCGGGACGTAGCCGAGCCTCTCGCGCGCCGCGGTGAGATCGGCGAGCGAGTGGCGCACGTCGCCGGGGCGGGGCGCGACGTGCGCGGGAGGCACGCGACTTCCTGCAAGCTCGGCGATGCGCGCCGCGAGCTCGTTCATCGTCACGCGCTCGCCGCCGGCGACGTTGTAGGCGGCGCCGCAAGCTGAGGCGGGAGCACCGGCGGCGAGCAGTGCCGCTTCGACGGCATCGCTCACGGCGGTGAAGTCGCGGCTCTGCTCGCCGTCGCCGTGGATCTCCATCGGCTCGCCGCGGCGTGCGGCGGCGAGGAAACGAGGCACCACCGCGGCGTAGGGGCCTTCAGGGCTCTGGCGTGGGCCGTAGACGTTGAAGAAGCGTAGACCGACGAGCTGCATTCCGAAGCAGCGCGCGAAGGTCGCCGCGAGCTGCTCGTTCATCACCTTCGACAGCGCGTAGGGCGAGAGCGGCGCGCCTTCCTCTCCCTCGCGCTTGGGCAGCGACTCGCTGTCGCCGTAGACGCTCGAGGAGGAGGCGTACACGATTCGCTCCACCCCCGCGTCGCGAGCGGCGGCGAAGACGTTCGCCGTGCCGGTGACGTTCACGGCGAAGGTCGTAGCCGGATCCTCGAGCGAGCGCGGCACGGAGCCGCGGGCGGCGAGGTGGAAAGCGAAACGCGCGCCCGCGCAGGCGCGGCGACAGGCCTCGAGGTCGCGCAGGTCGCCACGCTGGAGCTCGATCGCATCGCCATGATGGGCGAGGTTGCCGACGCTGCCGCTGCTCAGGTCGTCGAGCACGCGCACGCGCGCACCACGCTCGACGAGCACATCGACCAGGTGCGAGCCGATGAAGCCAGCGCCGCCGGTGACCAGCACCGATGCGCTTGCGAAGTCCAGGATCGGCATGGGGCCGCCGACGATAGCTCACCTGCGACAGAGGCGAGAGGTGCGGGCGGTGGCGCCCCCTGCCCCTAGAGGGGCAGGGGGACGGGGGGTGAGGGGTGAGACGAAACTCAGTGCCCGAGGTACCAGTCGTACCCGCGCTCGAACCAGTAGTCGGTCGGCCGCACGAAGCTGTAGCGCAGCGTGCCGATGCGCTTGACGCTCTTGACGCCGTACTTCATCGGCGCGACGAGACGCAGCGGCGCGCCGTGGTCCCACGTCAGCGGCTGGCCGTTGATCGCCCAGGCGAGCAGCGTCTGCGGGTGCAGCGCGCTCTGCAGGTCGAGGCCGACGTAGTAGCCGCGGCCGGGAGTCTCGAGGGCGAGGAATGGCGGCATGCGCTGCGGCTGCCGCGGATCGGCCGCCGAGCCGTCGCGCGCGGCTGGCGGGAAGCGCGCCATGAAGTCGGAGAGCCGCGCGCCCGTCCAGTGGACGACGATCGTCCACCCCTCGACGCAGCGCAGCTCGGTGACGAGCTCCTGCGCCGGCAGCGCGTGCACCTCGGCGAGCGAGAGCGTCAGCGGCCCGGCGGCGGCGCCCTCGACCTTGAGGCTCCACGCCGCGGGATCCGCCTTGGCGTCGAGCCCGAGGCGGCCGTTGACGCGCGGGTTCTTCGCCGCGCGCGAAGGTGGATAGGTGGGCGCGAGCCGCGTCGGGTCCCAGAGCGCCTCCCACAACGCCTCGTTGGCCTGCAGCACGCGGCGGAAGGGCAACGCCGTTCCGTTCGCACGCGGCCGCGAGATCAGCCAACGCCAGCCGAGCACCGCGGCGGTGCCGCCGGCGGCGAGGGTGAGGAAGCCGCGGCGCGAGAGGCGCGCGAGCTGGCGCTCGACGTCGGCGTCGGAGGGTGGGACGACGATCGCGGGCGCCGCGGCTACGACCGGCGCGGGCAAGACAAGCGGCGTCGGGACGGCTTCAGGCGCGGCTACTGGCTTGCTGCTCGCGGGCACACTACCGGCTGCCGGGGTCTGCGCCGCGCGCGTCGCGTCCACAGGCACAGCCGCGGTCGGGCCCACCGGCTCGCCCGACGCCGACGCCTCCCGACCCGACGCTGCCGGGCTCTCGACGTCGCCCCTCGGCGCGCCCTCGGGCTTCTCGCCGTCGCCCTTCATGTCGCCTCCTCCACCGGCCGCGGCGCCGGCGCCGGCTCCTCCACCACCTCCACCCCGATCACCATCGCCCGGAAGTTGTTCCACCCCGCCTTGATCACCTGCGCGACGTGGACGAGGAAGAAGCCGCAGTAGCCGATCGTCAGCCAGAAGTGGAAGAAACGCGCTCGCGGGTAGCCGCCGAACGCCGCAGTGAGCCAGTTGACCTGGATCGGCTTGTAGATGGCGAGGCCGGTGAGCAGCGAGCCGAGTCCCATCAGCACCACCGACGTGTAAGCGATCTTCTGCGCGCCGTTGAACCTCCCCTGGGGCGGCGCCTCTTTGCGCAGGTGCAGGTCGTGGAGCAGCACCTGCCAGGCCTCGCGGAACGAGCGCCGGTCGGGCACCAGGTAGCGCCACTCGCCCGAAAGCAGCGTGTAGCCGACGTAGAGCACGCCGTTGAGCGCGAACACCCACATGACGAAGAAGTGCCAGGCCATCCCCTGCGCCAAGCGGCTGTTGAGGTGCAGCAGCTGGTACCAGCGCTGCGGCAGCTGCATGCGCAGCAGCGTCCAGTCGCCCCAGCCGATGCGGTAGGTGGGATAGGCCCAGTAGATGAGGAACCCGCTCCACACCATCAGGGCGAGCACCGGGAAGTTGACCCAGTGGAACCAGCGGACGGCGAGCGGGTGCTTGGGGGCGAGGCGCTTCATCGAATCGTGGGTACGGCGCCCACTCTAGACCGGTTCATCGTTCGCCGAGCGCGGCCGCCGGCGGCGACGATAGAGTCCGCGCCGTGCCGCCTACCGCCACCTCCCTTGCCGCGGCGCCGCAGCCGCTGCAGCCGACCCTCGCCGCGCACCTCTTCCCGCCGCTCGGCCGCGAGCTGGTGGCGCTGCTGCGCGGCCTGCCGCCCGAGGCGTGGGAGCGCGCCACCGTATGCCGCGCCTGGACGGTCAAGGACATCGCGGCGCACCTGCTCGACACCGCCCTGAGGCGGCTGTCAGTCGGCCGCGACCGCCACGTGCTGGCACCGCCGCCGCTGCCGATCACCGGCTATCGCGACCTCGTCGGCTTCCTCAACGGCCTCAACGCCGAGTGGGTGACGGCGATGCGGCGCGTAAGCCCGCAGCTGCTCACGGAATTGCTGGCGTGGGTCGAGCCGCCGCTCGCCGCGCACCTGGCGACCGTCGACCCGTTCGCGCCGGCGCTCTTCTCCGTCGCCTGGGCGGGCGAGGAGAGCTCGGCCGGCTGGTTCGACGTGGCGCGCGAGCTCACGGAGCGCTGGCTGCACCAGCAGCAGATCCGCCTCGCCGTGGAAGCGCCGCCGCTCGCCGACGCCGAGACCTCGGCCGCCGTCTTTGACACTTTCCTACGAGCGCTGCCGCACACCGTCGCGCGGCTGAACGCGCCGGCGGGGACCGAGCTGGTGCTCGAGGTGCGCGGCGCGCGCACCCTCGCCTACACGCTGCGGCGTGAGGAGCGCCGGTGGCAGCTGATGGCCGGCGCAGCGATGGCGCCGGCTGCGAGCGCCGCCCTGGACGAGCAGACCGCGTGGCTGCTGCTGACGAAAGGGATGCCCGGCGGCGAGGCTCGTGACAAGGCCACCATCGAGGGCGACGCCGCGCTGCTCGCCCCGTTCTTCGACACTGTGGCGGTGATGGCTTAGCCCCACCGCCTGTTTTTTCGCAAGGAGACCCGCATGCCACGACTCGTCGCCGCGCCCGTCGTCATCCAGGCCGCCGGCAACAAGCCGAAGCTGATCGAGGAGTTCGTCGGCGGCCCGAGCACCGGCTCGCGCGAGGTGAGCGTGGCGCGCATGCGCTCGCCCGGCGGCTGGCAGGAGCCCGGCCAACGCCCCGAGTTCACCGAGATCACTGTGGTGCTGCGCGGCCGCGTCCGCGTCGAGCACGAGGGCGGCGAGACGAGCGTCGCCGCCGGCCAGGCGATCATCAGCGAGCCGGGCGAGTGGGTGCGCTATAGCAGCCCCGACCCCGAGGGCGCCGAGTACGTCGCGATCTGCCTGCCGGCTTTCACGCCCGACATCGTGCATCGCGACGAGTAGACCAGCGAGCTGTGGTGGCCGGAGGCGGGGCCGCTGCGGGTGCCGCACT
>DATNCU010000337.1:0-5112 GCA_035607145.1 Thermoanaerobaculia bacterium | reverse complement strand
GTAAGATTCGCGAGCCCTCGAGCGACCACCATGCCGGCGCTGCCCAGCCGGCGGCGGGGCGTGCTCCGCCGCTCGTGCCTCTTGATCGTTGCCGTGCTCGCGGCGGTCGCGGGGCCGCTGTCGGCGCTCGGTCCGCGGCTCGCGATCACGCAGCTCTCGCGCGACGTCTGGCAGGACGAGCTGCCGCAGAGCGCGGTGCTCAGCGTGCTGCAGACGCGCGACGGTTACCTGTGGCTGGGCACCTATGAGGGCCTCGTGCGCTTCGACGGTGTGCGCTTCGTGGTGTTCGATCGGCAGCGTACCCACGACCTGCAGGGGACCTCGGTGTTCCACCTCGCGCAGGACCGCGCCGGGCGGCTGTGGGTGTCGACCAACGGCGGCCTCACCGTGCACGAGGGCGGGCGCTTCCGCACGTACGGCACCGGCGACGGGCTGCCGTCGCCGGTGGTGCGGGCCAGCCTCGAGGCGCGCGACGGCACTCTGTGGATCGCGACCGACGGCGGCCTCGCCCAGATGCGGGACGGCAAGGTACAGCCTCGCCCTGACCTCGCGAACGGCGAGGTGCGCGCCCTCGCCCAAGACCGCGAGGGCAGCCTGTGGGCTGCCACCAGCGACGGCCTATTGCGCGTGAGCGGGGGCCGCGTCACCCGCATGGGGGCGGCCGAGGCGTTGCCGTCCCCGGTCTGTCGGCACCTGCTCGTCGACCACGCCGGCGCGCTCTGGGTCGGTACCGACAAGGGCCTCGCCCGTCTCGTCTACACCGGGGGCGCGGCGGCACCGCGCGTCGACGTCTACCGCGCCGCCGACGGGCTTGGCGACGACTACGTACGCGCGCTCGCCGAGGACGACTCCGGCAGCTTGTGGGTGGGTACCGAGACGGCCGGCCTCGCGCGCTTCCGCTCTGCCGGGCCGGACACCGGCGCCGGCCACTGGGAGCGGTTCGCCGCTGCGCAGGGGCTCGCCAACGACTTCGTGCGCTCGATCCATGAGGATCGGGAAGGAAGCCTGTGGGTGGGCACGAGCGGCGGCCTCAACCGCTTCCGCGAGGGAAAGCTCGTGCCGTGGGGGACGCCCGAGGGGCTCTCGCACGACTTTGCGCGCACCGTTTTCGAGGATCGCGACGGAGTGCTGTGGGTGGGCACCGACGGCGGCGGCGTCAACCGGCGGGTCGACGGGCGGTGGAGCGCGCTGGGCACTGCCGATGGCCTCTCGCACGACTCGGTCCGCGCCATCGCGCAGACGAGTGACGGCGCGCTCTGGTTCGGCACCCGCAACGGCCTCGACCGTTTCGCCGACGGCCACGTCACCCCCTTTGGCGATCGGCTGCCGAGCCGGCTGGTGCGCGCGCTCGCCGCCGACGCGGCCGGCAATCTGTGGATCGGCATGGAGGGCGGCGGCCTCGCTCGCCTCCGTATCAACCAGGGCGACGGCACGGTCAAGGCCTTCGGCCCGCGCGACGGCCTCGGCGCCGACGACGTGCGCACCATCCTCGTCGACCGCGGCGGCGCGCTCTGGGCGGGCACCTACGGCGGCGGCCTCTCGCGCTTCGACGGGCAGAGGTTCACGACTCTGCGCACTCCTGAAGGCCTGCCCAACGACATCGTCTTCGCGCTGCACGAGGACGACGCCGGCCTCTGGGTGGGCACCGACAGCGGCCTCGCCCTGCTGCCGCGGCGCGGCGGCCGCATCGACACCGGGCGCGGCTTCCCGACCTTCGGCATCGCCAACGGCCTGCTCGACGACAAGGTCTTCCGCATCCTCGCCGACCGCCGCGGCGGGTTGTGGATGAGCAGCAACCGCGGCGTGCAGCACGTGCGCGAGGCGGACCTGCTCGCCTTCGCCGCTCGCAAGGTCGGTTCGGTCCCCGCCACCAGCTACACGCGCGCCGACGGCATGCGCGCGACGCAGTGCAACGGCGCCTCGCACCCGGCGGGTTGGGCGACGCGCGACGGGCACCTGTGGTTCCCGACCGTGTCGGGTGTCGTGGAGGTGAACCCCGACGATCTCAAGGTCAACAAGCTGCCGCCGCCGCTGGCGATCGAGGAGGTGCGGGTCGACGGCGTGCCGGTGGACCTCGCGCGGCACCGCGAGCTGCCCGCCGAGCTCGACCGCCTGGAGATCGACTTCACGGCGCTGTCGCTGGTGGCGCCGGAAAAGGTGCGTTTCCGCTTCCGCCTCGAGGGCTCCGACCGCGACTGGGTGGACGCCGGCGGCCGCCGCACCGCGTACTACACGCACCTGCCGCCGGGCAGCTATCGCTTCATGGTGCGCGCCGCCAACAGCGATGGTGTCTGGAACGACCGCGGGGCGAGCGTCGCCTTCGACGTCGCCACGCCGCTGTGGCGCACCTGGTGGGCGCTGCTGCTCTACGTCGCTGCGGCGGTGGGCGCCATCTACGCGCTCGTCCACTGGCGGCTGCGCGCGTTCGCGGCTGCCAACGCGCTGCTCGAAGCGCGCGTCGCCGAGCGCACCGCGGCGCTCGACGAGAAGGTGCACCAGCTCGAGGCCTCCGAGCGCCGCGCGCACTTGTCGGAGGCGACGGCGCTGGAAGCGAGCCGCGCCAAGAGCGTATTCCTCTCCAACATGAGCCACGAGCTGCGCACGCCGCTCAACTCGATCATCGGCTTCTCGCAGATCCTCGAGGACAAGCTCGCGACCGACGTGTCGGAGAAGCACCGCCGCTTCCTCTCCAACATCCGCCGTAGCGGCGAGCACCTGCTGCAGCTCATCAACGATCTGCTCGACCTGTCGAAGATCGAGGCCGGCCGCATGGAGCTGCGCGCCGAGACGCTGGAGCTGGCGCCGCTGATCCACGAGGTGCGCGAGCTGATGCGCGGCATCTCGGCGGAGAAGCGGGTGGAGATCGAGCTCGAGCTGCCGCCGCGGCTGCCGTCGCTGACCACGGACCCGGCGAAGCTGCGGCAGGTGTTGCTCAACCTGCTCTCCAACGCGGTCAAGTTCTCGCCGCCGGGGGCGGTGGTGACGGTGCGCGCGGCGCCGGTGTTCGCGAGCGAGGGCCCGTTGCACGAGGATGGCGTGCGCATCGACGTCGTCGACCGCGGCGTTGGCATCGCGCCGCATCACCAGGAGCTGATCTTCGAGGAGTTCCGGCAGGTGGAGTCGGACCTCGCGCGCAGCAGCGAAGGTACCGGGCTCGGCCTGGCGTTGGTGCGGCGGCTGCTCGACCTCCAGGGTGGGATGATCCGGCTCGATTCGGCCGAAGGGCGCGGCAGCACGTTCACGGTGTTCTTGCCGCGGGAGGCGGCGCCGCGTAGGCGCGGCGCCGTGTTAGCGGTGGAGGGACCGGTGGCGTGAACGAGGAGGGGAGGATGGTCGAAGGAGGGGCGATCGACTACCGGCGCGCGTTGCGCTATCAGCTCGACGACGAGAACTGGGTGACGACGCTGCTCTGCGTCACCGTCGCGATGATCGTGCCGCTGGTGGGTGGCATCGTCGCGCTCGGCTACCAGGGCCACGTGATCGAGGCGCTGGCCCGCGGCGGCGCCGGCGCGCCACCGCCGCGGTTCGACTTCGACCAGCTGGTCGACTACCTGCTGCGTGGGCTGCGCATGTTCGTGGTGTCGCTGGTGGTGATGCTCGTTCTGCTGCCGGTGCTCTGGATCGGCTCGGTGATCATGCTCGCCGTCGTGCTCGGCACCACGCACGCGATCGGGCCGCAGTCGACGACGGGGATCGTGGTGGGCTGCGGCCTGACGGGACTCTTCGTGTTGCTCTACCTGGTGGTGGGGTTGGCCGCGGCGGTGGTGATGACGCCGTCGATCGTGCGCGCCGCTTTGGACCGCGACTTCGGCAACATCTTCGACCTCGCCTTCGCGCGCGACTTCCTCGCCCGCACTGGGCGCGACGGCTGGTGGGTGCACCTCTTCATCATCGTGCTCTCCATCGGCCTCTTCATCGTCGGCCTGCTCGCCCTCATCATCGGCGTCTTCCCGGCGATGGGGTTCACAGTGCTCGTGCAGGGCCACCTCTACGGGCAGCTGTACCTCTTGTACCTGCGGCGCGGCGGGCGGCGTGTGGAAGTGGCGACGGCCTAGCGGGGGTGGAGGGAAAAGAAAAGGCCCTCCGTGTGGAGGGCCTTCTCACGCCGTCAACCGCCAGGGCCCGACTCCCCGGCGGCGTCAGGACCTACCAGCGCGGGCGCTGACGGAAACCACCGCCGCCGCCGCCGCTGTTCTCACGGGGACGGGCCTCGTTGACCTTCAGGGTACGACCGCCCATCTGGCTGCCGTCGAGGGCCTGGATGGCCGCCTCGGCCTCCTCGCCCGCCATCTCGACGAAACCGAAACCGCGGGGGCGGCCGGTCTCGCGATCGTTCACGAGGCTGACGCTGGAGACTTCGCCGTGAGCTGAGAACAGCTCGCGCAGCTCGTCTTCGGTGGCGGAGTAGGGCAGGTTACCGACGTAGATCTTGGTCATGTAGCTCTTTCTCTTTCCTTTCGCGCTGGGCGCGTGGCCGCAGCGCTTCGATTCTCGAGGCGATTCCTCACGTGGGAATCTCGCGACGGGAGCTCAGTCACCTGGTGGGCTTGTGGAAGGCGGCTACGGACGGAAGGCGGTCGGGTGCAGCTTCTGACGGTAGCGCCCCATCCCTTGGGGCCTGCGCTCGCGCTCGCGGGATTGTAGGGGAAAGGGGGGGCGATGTCCACCGTCGCGCGCTCGCTCGGCCGCTCGCGCGCGGCGTCCACACTCTCGTAGACTCGGCCGCTGTGACCCCGGCAAAGGGCGCGGCAAGTGGCGCGAGCAGCGGGGCGGTGGGCATCCTCGGGCTCGGCGCCTACGTGCCCGAGCGGGTGATGGCCAACGCCGAGTGGTCGCAGTACGTCGACACCACCGACGAGTGGATCCGCGAGCGCACCGGCATCGAGCGCCGGCGGGTGGCGGCGCCGGAGCAGAGCACGGTGGACCTGGCGCTGCCGGCGGCGCGGCTGGCGCTGGAGGATGCGGGGATCGGGCCGCGCGACGTCGACGAGATCATCGTCGCCACCGACACGCCCGAGGTCTTCATCCCCGACACCGCCGCCTTCGTGCAGCAGCGGCTGGGCGCTCGCGAGGTGCCGGCGTACGACCTCGCCGGCAGCGGCTGCGCGGGCT
>DATNCU010000184.1:0-7600 GCA_035607145.1 Thermoanaerobaculia bacterium | reverse complement strand
CCAAGCTGATCGAGCGGCACAACGCGACGGCGAAGACGCCGCTGCAGCCCTCGATCGCCGTGCTCGAAAAGGGCAAGGAGATCGGCAGCCACGCGCTCTCCGGCGCCGTGCTCGACCCGCGCGCGCTCGCCGAGCTCTTCCCCGACGACTGGCGGCAGGCGCCACTCGAGGGCGAGATCCACGAGGAGGAGGTGCTCGTCCTCACCGAGCGGCGCGGGATGGCGCTGCCGATCATCCCGCCGCCGCTGCAGAACCACGGCAACCACGTCGCCTCGCTCGGCAAGCTGCTCAAGTGGATGGCGCCCAAGGTCGAGGCGATGGGCGTCGACGTCTTCACCGAGTTCCCCGCCGCGCTGGCCCTCGTCGAAAGCAACCGCGTCGTCGGCGTGCGCACCGGCGACAAGGGGCTCGACAAACACGGCAAGCCGAAGCCGAGCTATGAGCCCGGCGTCGACATCAAGACCCGCGTCACCGTGCTCGGCGAGGGGCCGCGCGGCACGCTCGCCAAACAGCTCGAGAACGCCTTCAACCTCGGCGAGGGCCGCAACCCGCAGATCTACGCCATCGGCCTCAAGGAAGTGTGGGAGCTGCCGGCGGGGCGCGTCGCGCCGGGCTTCGTGATGCACACCATGGGCTGGCCGTTGGGCACCGGCACCTTTGGCGGCGGCTTCGCCTACGGCATGCAGAACGACCAGCTCATCGTCGGGCTGGTGGTCGGCCTCGACTACGAGAACCCCTGGCTCGACCCGCACCAGGAGTTCCAGCGCTGGAAGACCCACCCGCGCATCCGCGCGCTGCTCGACGGCGCCCGCATGACCCACTACGGCGCCAAGGCGATTCCCGAGGGTGGCTGGTACTCGATGCCGCGGCTCGCCGGCGACGGCTTCCTGCTCGTCGGCGACAGCGCCGGTATGCTCAACAGCCAAAGGTTGAAGGGCATCCACCTCGCGATGAAGTCGGGGATGCTGGCGGCCGAGACAATCTTCGAGGGGCTGCGCGAGGGCGACACCGGCCCGGCGACCCTCGCCCGCTACGAGGAGAAGGTGGCCGCGAGCTGGATCCGCCGCGAGCTGTGGGCGGTGCGCAACTTCCACCAGGCCTTCGACCACGGCCTCTTCGGCGGCATGCTGCAGGCGGGGCTGGGGATGGTCACCGGCGGTCGCGGCTTCGGCGTCGCCTCGCGCCTCTCCACCGAGCCGGGCCACGCGCGGATGAAGAAGCTCACCACGCCGGCCGGCAAGGCGCTGCCGCAGCCGCCGCCGGTGCCGACCGACGGCAAGCTCACCTTCGACAAGCTCGCCGACGTCTACAACTCCGGCACCGCGCACGACGAAGAGCAGCCGGTGCACCTGCTGGTGCACGACACTTCGATCTGCGTCGACCGCTGCACGCAGGAGTACGGCAACCCCTGCCAGCGCTTCTGCCCCGCCGCCGTCTACGAGATGGTGCCCGATCCCAACTCAGCCGCCGGCCGCCGCCTGCAGATCAACGCCAGCAACTGCGTGCACTGCAAGACCTGCGACGTGATGGACCCCTACCAGATCATCACCTGGGTGCCGCCCGAGGGCGGCGGCGGTCCCAACTACGGGAAGATGTGACTCCGCGCGGCCCACGGCCGCGCCCCGATCCCTCCTCCCGCGGTTTGACGTAAGTCACAGCAAGTGAGGTCCGACGCTCGTAGGCTTGCGGACTACGTCGTTGGGGAACCGCCCAAACTCGAGGAGGGATCGCCGTGCGAAATCGCCTGCTGGGAACGTGGGTCGTCACGTCTTGGGTCGTCGTGTCGCTGCTCGTCGCCGGAGCCGCCGCGGCCGAAGTGGTCGTCGACTGGAACAACGTGGCGCTCAACGCTATCCGCACCGACAGGACGTCGCCCCCCAAGGCGAGCCGCGCCCTGGCCATGGTGCACGTGGCGGTCTTCAACGCGGTGACCAGGCTGACCGGAGAGACGTTCGACTACTACCCGAGCCACGTGCTCGGGGTCTGCGATGAGAACTGCCCGACGCTCCCGACCGCGGGCTCTCCCGAAGCCGCCACGGCCGCCGCCGCCCATCGCGTGCTGGTCGCGCTGTTCCCGGCTCAGCAGGCGACCTTCGACGCCCAGCTGGCGACCTCGCTCGCGGCCATTCCCGACGGCCAGGCGAAGACGGACGGCATCACCGTCGGCGTCCAAATGGCTGACGTCATCCTCGCCGCGCGGTCCGAGGACCATGCCGGCGACGTCGTCGCCGCCGAATTCCCCGACGGCGCGGGCTGGTGGGAGCCGACGCCACCCGCCTTCGCCCCCGCGCTGCTGCCCAACTGGCCGCGCGTCACGCCATGGGCGCTGCACAGCGGCTCGCAGCTGCGGCCGCCGGCGCCGCCCGCCCCCAACACCGGCGAGCACGCGCATGCCTTCCAGGAGGTTCAGCTGCTGGGCAAGAGCAACAGCGCCGTCCGCACCCCCGAGCAGACGCAGATCGCCCTCTTCTGGGCCGACGGCGCCGGCACGGTGACGCCGCCCGGCCATTGGAACGTGATCGCGCAGGGCCTCGCCGCCGACCACCAGCTCTCGCTGCTGCAGCGCGCCCGCCTCTTCGCGCTGCTCAACATCGCCACCGCCGACGCCGCCATCGTCTCGTGGGACGCCAAGTACACCTACAGCCTCTGGCGGCCGGTCACCGGCATCCAGGGCGCCGGCGAGGACGGCAACCCGGCGACGCAGCCGGACCCGACCTGGCTGCCGCTCATCAGCACGCCGCCGTTCCCCTCCTACACCTCCGGGCACAGCACCTTCAGCGGCGCGGCCTCGCGCGTGCTGGCGAACTTCTTCGGCAGCGATGACGTCTCCTTCTCCACTACCTCGGACAGCCTGCCGGGCGTGACGCGCAGCTTCACCAGCTTCTCGCAGGCAGCCGACGAGGCCGGCCAGAGCCGTATCTACGCCGGCATTCACTGGCAGTACGACAACCAGGCGGGGCTCGCCAGCGGGCGCGACCTCGGTGACCTCGTCTCGTTCAGCCAGCTCTCGCCGGTGGTCGCGCCGGGCACCTGCACCTCGGACGCGACGACGCTCTGCCTCAACGACGGCCGCTTCAAGGTGCAGGCGCACTGGAGCACCGGCACCAGCTCGGGTGCGGCCTCGGTGGTGTCGGAGAGCGGCGACTCCGGACAGATGTACTTCTTCAACCCCGACAACACCGAGCTCACGGTCAAGGTGCTCGACGCCTGCGGCGTCAATGACCGCTACTGGGTGTTCGCCAGCGGCCTCACCAACGTCGAGGTGCTGATCACCGTCACCGACACCCACGCCGGCCGCGTCCGCCAGTACTTCAACCCGCGCGGCAGGGCCTTCGCGCCGGTGCAGGACGTCGGCGCCTTCGCGACCTGTCCTTAAATCCTGAGCCGGTCCCCTGCTCCGGGGCAGGGGACCGCTCGACTTTCGGGCGCGCTATCTCGCGCTGGGCGCTACCGTCACGTCACCGCTGCCAGTGTCGACCATGATCCGCGTCTGCCCCGAGCCGCGGCGCGCGCCGATCACCTCGTGGCGGTTGCGGCGCAGCTCGGCGTCGGCGTAGCGCACGTCGACGTCGCCGCTGCCTACGTCGGTCACCAGGTCGAACTCGAAGGCCGGCCCGCCGAAGATCTCCACCTCGCCGGAGCCGGTGTCGATGTCCATGCTGCGCGCCGCGGCGAGGTCGCCGGCGATCGTCACGTCGCCCGAGCCGGTGTCGGCGCGGAAGGTCTCCACCTTGGCGTTGGCGATGACGATGCTGCCCGACCCAGTGTCGGCGAAGAGGTCGCGCAGCGTCGCGTCGGTCACCTTGACGTCGCCCGAGCCGGTGTCGACCGTCAGCTTGTCGGCAGCGATGCCGTCGATCAGCACGTCTCCCGAGCCGGTGTCGGCGCGGGTGTCGCCGGCGATCTGGTGCAGCTCGATGTCGCCCGACCCGGTGTCGGCCACGATCTCGCCGGCGGCGCCGTCGACCTTGATGTCGCCGCTACCGGTGTCGAGGTAGAGGTCGGCGGAAAGGTTCTGGCCGCGGATGCCGCCCACCGCCTCGACCACCTTGAGGTCGGCCGCCTTCGGCACCGTGATCGTGAGGTCGGCGTAGAGCACCGGCACGCCACGCCGCGCGCCGCCGTAGACGTGCACACGCTCACCGCGGAACTTCGCCGTCGTGTGGCTCCCCATCGAGCTCAGCCGCTCGGGAAAGACGAAGGCGTCATAGCGCTGGACCGGGTAGGCCAGGTTCCATGTGCCGTCGTGCTCCTGCACCCAATGCATCGCCTGCAGCAGGTCCTGCGTCTCCTGCGGCGAGCTCCCCTCGGCGTTCACCACCGCCACCACCTTCACCGGCCCATTCGCCGCCGGCACCAACACCACGCGCCCGGCAAGGTTGGCGATCTTCACGTGGCCGGTGGCCGGGATTGTCTGCTCCACTGTCTTCGTCCCCATCGCCGCCAGCGCGGCCTGCGCCATGAAAAACGAGGCCGCGACGATAAATCCACTCACGATTCGCCGTTGCATGCGAGTCTCCTCAGTGCAGTTGGACACAACTACCTTCGAGGAGATTACGTAGGAACCTGAAAGAGGTTCCATCCAGCGATGCCCGCCGCGGCATGGGGCGCGCCTGGGGGAGGGCTCCCGCCCGCCCGCAGCGTCTTCGCGAGGACGGACGGGATACCCCCAGGCAGGCGGGGCCCCATGCCGCGCCATCGGCGCCGCGCTAACGCTCCGCTCTGCTCCGGTCTGGTCCGGTCCGGCTAGGCCGCGTACCGCCGCAGCACCAGCGCCCCATTGGTGCCGCCGAACCCGAACGAGTTCGTCACTGCCACCTCGAGCTCCACCTTGCGCGGCACGTGCGGCACGAAGTCGAGGTCCGCCTCGGCGTCCGGGTGGTCGAGGTTGATCGTCGGCGGCAACACCTGCTCCTGAATCGCCAGCGCCAGGATCCCCGTCTCCAACCCCCCGGCGGCGCCCAGCAGGTGCCCCGTCGACGACTTGGTCGACGACACCGCGAGCTTGTAGGCATGATCGCCGAACACCCGCTTGATCGCCTTGACCTCGCCCAGGTCGCCCAGCGTCGTCGAGGTCCCGTGGGCGTTGATGTAGCCCACGGTCTCCGGCGCAAGCTCGGCGTCGCTCAGGGCCTCCACCATCACCCGCGCCGCGCCGTCGCCCTCCGGATGTGGCGCCGAGATGTGGTAACCGTCCGAGCTCATGCCGTAGCCGACCACCTCGGCGTAGACCTTTGCGCCGCGCCCACGCGCGTGCTCGAGCTCCTCGAGCACCACGATGCCGGCGCCCTCGCTCATCACGAAGCCGTCGCGATCGCGGTCCCAAGGCCGCGAGGCCTTCTCCGGCTCGTCGTTGCGCGTCGACAGCGCCCGCATCGCCGCGAAGCCGCCGAGGGCCAAAGGTGTGATCACGCCCTCGGTACCGCCGGCGATCATCGCCTCCGCCTTGCCGAGCTGGATGAGGCGGAAGGCGTCGCCCACGGCGTGGAGGCCGGTGGTGCAGGCGGTGCACGGGGCGCTGCTCGGCCCCTTGATGCCGTACTTGATCGACACCTGGCCGGTCGCCATGTTGACGATCAGGCCGGGGATGAAGAACGGCGAGATGCGGTCGGGGCCGCGGTCGCGCAGGATGTCGTGCATCGACTCGATCAGCGGCAGGCCGCCGATGCCCGAGCCGATGATCACACCCACCCGCGTGCCGTTGCTTTCGTCGATCGTGAGCCCGGCGTCCTCGAGCGCGAAGTGAGTGGCGCCGAGGGCGTACTGGATGAACGCGTCGGTCTTCTTGATGTCCTTCTTCTCGAGGAAGAGGACGGGGTCGAACCCCTTCACCTCGCCGGCGATGCGCGACGGGTACGCCGAGGCGTCGAACTTGGTGATCGGGCCGACGCCGCTCTTGCCGGCGAGCAGGGCGTCCCAGGTGGCGCGCGTGCCGACGCCGAGCGGGGACACCAATCCCACGCCGGTGACGACGACGCGCCGCTTGGGGAAGGCCGACATGCTCAGACGGAGGGTGAGGGCGAACGCCGGGCGGCGGCGCCCCTCAATTCTGGACGTTCTTCTCGATGTAGTTGATGGCGTCCTGGACCGTGGTGATGCCCTCGGCGTCCTCGTCCGGGATCTCGATGCCGAACTCCTCCTCGAACGCCATCACCAGCTCGACGATGTCGAGCGAGTCCGCGCCCAGGTCGTCGGTGAAGCTGGCCGCCGGGGTGACCTCTTCGGTATCGACGCCCAACTGCTCGACGATGATGCTCTTGACCTTCTCAGCTACGGCCATCGGACTCCCTCCTCTTGGGGCTGTTCAGCGCACGGTTTTCTAGCACAAAGCTGCAACCTGGGTCGATCTCGGGGCGGTCAAGCCTACATGTACATGCCGCCCGAGACGTTGAGCACGTGCCCGGTCACGTAGGCGGCCTCGTCGGAGGCTAGGTACAGCACGGCGGCTGCCACGTCCTCGACGGTGCCGAGGCGCCGCAGCGCGATCACCGACTCGAGCTCCTGGCGGCTCTTCTCGGGCAGCACGTCGGTCATCGCGGTGACGATGTAGCCCGGCGCCACGACGTTGACGGTGACGTTGCGGCTGCCGATCTCCCGCGCCAGCGCCTTGGTGAAGCCGATGAGGCCGGCCTTGCTGGCGGCGTAGTTGGCCTGTCCCGGGTTGCCCATCAGGCCCACTACGGAGGAGAGGTTGATGATGCGTCCCGCGCGGCGGCGCATCATGCCGCGAATGAGCTCGCGGGTGACGGCGAAGGCGCCGGTCAAGTTGGTGGTGATCACCCGCTCCCACTGCTCGAGGCTCATGCGGGCGAAGAGGCCGTCTTCGGTGACGCCGGCGTTGTTGACCAGCACGTCGATCTCCGCCCACTCGGCGGGCAGGGTGGCCAGCCGCTCCGGCACCTGCGCCGGCTGCGCGAGGTCGAGCGCCAGCGGCAGCGCCTGCCCGCCGGCCACGGCGATCTCCGCCGCCAGTGCCTCGAGCTTGTCGACGCTGCGGGCGGCCACTACCACGCGGGCGCCCTGGCGGGCGAGCAGCGCGGCGCAGGCGCGGCCGATACCTTGCGAGGCGCCGGTGACCAGCGCCGTCTTGCCGTCGAGTCGGAACATTCGAACGCTCCTCTCCGCTCCCCGCCTCAGCGCAGCGAGGCGATCAGCTCCGGCAAGCCTTCCGGCTCGCCGCAGAAAGCGGGGCGGCCCTCGCGGCCGATGCGCTTGACGAGGCCGCACAGCACGTTGCCCGGTCCCACCTCGACGAACACCTCGACGCCCGCCACGTCTTCCATCCACTGCACCGACTCCACCCAGCGCACCGGGCTGTCGATCTGCCGCTCCAGAGCCTCCCGCGCCGCCGCACCGTTGAGCACCGGCACGGCGTCGACGTTGCTCACCACCGGCACCCGCGGGTCGGCGAACGGCGTCGCCGCCAGCAGCGGCGCCAGCCCCTCCCGCGCCGGCCGCATGAGCGGCGAGTGGAAGGGCGCCGAGACGGCGAGGATCGAGACCTTGCGCGCTCCCCGCTCCCTGGCCAGGACCGCAGCGCGGTCGATGGCGCCCTTGTGGCCGGCGAGCACGGTCTGCGCCGGGCCGTTGAAATTGGCCA
>DATNCU010000164.1:0-3598 GCA_035607145.1 Thermoanaerobaculia bacterium | reverse complement strand
CCCTCGCCGAGCACCCCCACCGGCAGCTCCGCCGGCGGCTTGGAGCGGAACGCCAGCCCCAACACCACCGCCATGATCACCGGGAAGGCGAATACCCAGAACAGCGCCTCCGGTTGCCGCCAGAACTCGAGCAGCCGGGCGCGGGTGATCTCGAGCAGCGGATGCGGAGGTTTTTCGCTCATCGTCGCGGCTCCGCTCAGCCTTGGCGCAGCCCGCGGCCGGTGAGCTTGACGAAGACGTCCTCGAGCGTCGCCTGGTGGGTGGTGAGGCTCTCGATCTTCAGTCCTTCGAGCTCGAGTAGCTGCAACAAGGCGGGGAGCGCGGCACCGATCTCGCTCACCGAGAGCACCAGCTGCCCCGAGCGCGGCAGCACGCTACGCACGCCTGGCAAGGAGCCGATCTGGTCCAGCAGTGGTTCGCCGTCGCTGCCGGCGAGAATGAGCTCGAGGATCTGCTCGGCGCCGAGCGAGGCCACCAGCTCGGCAGGCGTGCCGGCAGCGATCACCTTGCCGTGGTCGAGGATCACCAGCTGCTCGCAGAGGTGCGCGGCCTCGTCCATGTAGTGAGTGGTGAGCAGCACGGTACCGCCGGCGCGGCGGAAGTCGTCGACGATCTCCCAGATCTTGAGGCGCGCCTGCGGGTCGAGGCCGGTGGTGGGCTCGTCGAGGAAGAGGAGCTCGGGGTCGCCGACGAGCGCGCAGGCCAGCGACAGCCGCTGTTTCTGGCCGCCGGAGAGCTTCTCGACGCGGGCGTCGCGCTTCTCTTCGAGCTGCACGACGCGAATGGCGTCTTCGACGCTGCGGCCGCCGGGGTAGAAACTGCGGAAGAGGCGTAGCAGGTCGGTGACAGTGAGCTTCTCGGGCAGCCGCGTCTCTTGCAGCTGCACACCGAGGCGCCGGCGCAGCTCGCGATCGTGGCCTTCGCCCCAGGAGCGGCCGAAGAGCTCGATGCGGCCTGCCGTCGGCGTGGTGAGGCCCTCGACCATCTCGAGGGTGGTGGTCTTGCCGGCGCCGTTGGGGCCGAGCAGCCCGAAGCAGATGCCGCGCGGCACTTCGAGGTCGATGCCGTCGACGGCTTTGACGTCGCCGTAGTGCTTGACCAGCCCGGCGCAGCGAAGGGCGAGTGAGAGGTCCGGTGCCGTGGCGGCGGTGGCGGGCGCGGGCATGGCGGGACATTCTCTATCAGAGTGGGCGGTGTGCACTGCGGAGGGCGGTGACCATCCGGCCGAGTGGCGATGTTCACTGCGGATGGCGGTGACCATCCGGCCGGCGGGCGGGGAGCGGATCCGGGGGCCGCCGCCGCGGGACCGCCGCGCCTACAGTGCCTGTCGGGAGCAGGAGGGCGCGGCTCCGCTCTCCGGCGCCTGTACACCACCGACTTCGCCACAGTCGTTAAGCGCCTCCGAGAGGTCCCGCCGCGGCGGCCCCCGGATCCGCTCTGCGCCCGCCTTCATCAGTGGTCGTCGAGCGGCGACTCTGACGACCGCGGTGTGCCGCCCCGCGGCGGCGCCCTCCAGACCCGCAGACGAACGCCGGCCGGAGACCAGCGCCACTACGCAGTCAACGACACCTCCGGTTACGGCGTGGAGTCGCGAGCCTGCAGCCGCGCGAGCCTTCCCTCGGCGCTCTGGCGGATCGTGTCCTTGCGTTGCTGCGGCGTCGCCGTGTCGCGCGCCAGCAAATCGAGCGCTTTGCGGCTGGCCTCCACTGCCTTGGCGGGTTCGCCGGTGGCTTCGTAGCCGTCGGCGAGGCTGTCCCAAACGTTGGCGGAGCTCGCGAAGGTCTCGGAGTTGAGGGTGAAGAGCGCCATCGCGTCGGCGGCGCGGCCGATGTTGAGCAATTGGTAGCCGCTCAGGTTGAGCGAACGCTCGACAGCCGGCGTGGCGCCGCCGTTGGCGAGGTGCGTCCGTACTCGCGGCAGGGCGCGGGCGAAGTCCTCTACCAGCGCTTCGGCGAGTTGCTGCTCGTCGAGACCGCCCGGTGTGGCCGCGAGCCGCTCTGCTGTGGCTGCGGCGGGCGCCAACCCGAGGCTCGCCGGCATCGCTGCGACGCGGCTCTTCGCGTCGGCATCGCCCTTCAGGTTTGCGTCGAAAAACCACAGCGTTGCTCGCTCCCACGCCAAGAACGCCTGCGTTACCGCCTCCTTCGCCTCCGGCCGCAGTCCGACCAGTGTCGAGGCGTAGCCCATCGAGGCGAAGTCGAGGTGGTTCAGCGCCGGCGCCTCGAAGGTGATGCGCGTGCGATCGGCGTTGCGCATCGCCGTCCACAGATCGGCCGTCTCGCGTGGCACCCACTCGCGCCGCACCATGTGGAGCACCGGCACGCGCACGCGCTCGGGGTCGTAGTAGGGCATTCCCGCGTGCTGCGTGGCGCCGTCGTCGCCGAAGAGCAGGATCGAGTCCTGCGACACCACAGCGCGCACTTGCTGGTTACGCATCGCCTCTCCGATCGCCCAGCGGCCGCCGGCGGAGAAGCCGGTGACGCCGACGTTGTGCGCGTCGGCGAACGGCAGGCGGGCGACCTCGGCGAGCAGGTAGTCCATGTCACGCGATTTGGCGTCGTAGTCGGGGCGCGTCGGGCTGGTGTCGACGAGCGACGCCATCGGCGGCAGGCGCGGCAGGATCGCCACCACGTAGCCGTGGCTCGCGAGGTGCTCGGCGCTCGCCTGGTAGACGGCCGGGGAGCCGAGACTCCACAGCACGACGGGGAAACGGCCGGTGGCCGGCGCGGCGTCGCGGTGCGCCGCCGTCGGCAGCGCGAGCAGCGCGCGGCGCTGCTCGGGCGAGGCGGTGCGCACCACGTCGAAGGCGAAGTAGGCGGTCTCGCCGCGGCGCGCGCGTTCTTCGGCGGAGAGCGAGAAGTCCTGCTCGCCGCCCATCAGCGTCACGTAGTCGGCGAGCCGCATCGTCGCGCCGCCGGCGCTGGCCGCCGGGTACCAGACGCCGATCTGCAGCGGCCGCGCGACGTCGACGCTGCGGCGCTTGCCGTCGAGGTCGAGCGGATGGTGGAACGGCCGCGCCGGGTCGCGGCGCTCGAGTACCTGGAAGCCGACCGCGTACGGGCCGCGCTCGAGCGCGCCCCACAGCGGCGAGGTTGGTGCGGCGTCGGCGGCGAAGGCCGGTGAGTGGATCGCGGCGACGACGACGAGAGCGAAGGCGAGCGGAGCGAGCGAGTGGCGCATGCGCGCAGGCTAGCGGGGGTGTGCGCGATCGCGGCGGTTATTGTCAGCAGTGGCGGCGCGGCCGCCGCGAGCGGCGCGTCGTGGGCGCCGACGGTTTCCGTTCCGGGGCTTGGAGGATCCCGTGGCCGCAGCGGGCGCTGCCCGCCGCGCGAGTGACTACGGCGCGCCTTCCTTCGGCTCGCCGCACGCCGCTCCGCCGTCGAGGATGATCTTCCAGTTGCCGTCCGCTTGGCGGCGCCACACGGAGTGGAAGCCGCCGGCCCACTTGCCGCTCGGGTCGAAGACCGGGCCGCTGGTGGTGCCCACGTCGCCCACCACCATCGCGCGGCTGGGGCGCCAGCTGAACGGCGGCACCGGCCCGCTGGTCATCATCTTCGTACACGCCTCGCGCACGGCGGCCTTGCCGCGCAGGACGGTG
>DATNCU010000147.1:0-7666 GCA_035607145.1 Thermoanaerobaculia bacterium | reverse complement strand
ACTCCCATGCCGGTGCCCTTGTAGTCGAGCAGCCCCTCGCGCGCTTCGACGAGCACTTCTTCGGGCAGCGTGCCCGGGCCGGGGTTGAAGTTGTGGATGCGGTGGGTCATGGGGCTCTCCTCCGAATCTTCAAGGCTCTAGAACTCGTGCACCGCGAGGCCGGAGCGCAGCTTGGGCTCGAACCAGGTCGACTTGGGAGGCATCATCCGGCTGGCGTCGGCCACCGCCATCAGCTCATCCATAGAAGTCGGGTGCAGGGCGAAGGCGACGCCGTCGCCGCGGCGGTCGACGCGGCGCACCAGCTCCTCGGGGCCGCGGATGCCGCCGACGAACTCGATGCGCTGCGAGGTGCGCGGGTCGTCGATGCCCAGCAGCGGCGCCAGCACCAGCGACTGCAGGATGGCGGCGTCGAGGCTCGCCACTGGGTCGGGATCGGCGAGAGCCGACTGCGGCGCCGAAAGCTCGTGCCAGGCGCCGGCGAGGTACATCGAGAAGCGGCCGCGGCCGGAGGGCACCGGGCCGCCTGCGCCGACGGTCATCACTTCGCGCAGGCGCGCCAGCAGCTCCTCGGTGGTTTGGCCGTGGAGGTCGTGGACGACGCGGTGGTAGGGGAGGATCTGCAGCTGGCCGGCGGGGAAGACGACGGCGAGGAAGTTGTCGGCCTCGACGGTGCCGACGTCGTGCCCGGCGCGGTCGGCGCAGGCGCGGCGCACGGCGGCCCGGGCGCGGCTCGCGGCGGCGCAGCGGTGGTGGCCGTCGGCCACGTAGAGCGCCGGCACGGCGCGGAAGGCTTCTTCGATCTCGCCCGCGGCCGCCGCGTCGGCGCGCCACACGGTGTGGCCGACGCCGTCGACGGCGGTGAAGTCGTAGAGCGGCTTGTCGGCGGCGACCCGCGCGATCGCGGCGTCGATCGCGGGCGCGTCGCGGTAGGCGAGGAACACCGGCTCGCTGTGCGCCGGCAGCGACAGCAGGTGGCGGACGCGGTCGTCCTCCTTGTCGGGGCGCGTCTTCTCGTGCTTCTTGATGGCGTCGTCGTCGTACTCGTCGACGGCGCAGCAGCCCATGACGCCGAGCTGTGCGTGGCCGCCCATCACTTGGCGGTAGACGAAGAGGCTCGGCTCGTCGTCGCGCGCAAGCACGCCATCGGCGAGCAGTTGGCGGTAGGCGGTGCAGCTCTGCGTGTAGACCTCGTCGGCGTGCGGATCGATGCCCTCGGCGAGGTCGATCTCCGGGCGGATGACGTGGAGGAAGCTCACCGGGTTGCCGGCGGCGAGCTGCTTCGCTTCGGCCGTATCGACGACGTCATAGGGAACGCTGGCGACGCGCGCGGCGAGCTCGGGCGTCGCCGGCCGGACGGCGCGGAAGGGGCGGACGGTGGCCATGGTTGGCGGATCCTATCCAAGGTGGACGGCGGCGGCATTGCCGGGCACGGCCGTTGCGCTATGACGCGCGGCCGAGGAGGGAATCCCATGCGACATCCGGCGGTCTGGGCGTGCGGCGCGGCGGTGGTGTGGATGGTGGGAGCGGGGCCGGCGCCGAGTCGCGCCGATGCAGCAGACACAAGCACTTCCGACCTCGTGCCGGTGGCGCGGCGGGCGGTGGCCGGCGACCTCGATGCGGCCCGCGTGCTGCGCGCCGCGGGTCCGGCGGGCCTGTCCGCGCTGATGGACGCCGGCGTCGCTGCCGGGAGTCGCCAGGGGCTCGCCGCGACGGCGCCGCTCGACTCGCAGGCGCTCGACCTCGTCTGCGCGCAGGCCGACTGCGCCTACTCGCGTCTCTACTGGTACACCGACTTCGCGGCCGCGCGCGCCGAGGCCGAGCGCACCGGCAAGCCGATCGTCCTGCTGCGCCTGCTCGGCCGGCTCGACGAGCAGCTCTCGTGCGCCAACAGCCGCTACTTCCGGCTGGTGCTCTACAGCGACCCGTCGATCGCCGACTGGCTACGCGACAACGCGGTTCTCTACTGGACCTCCGAGCGGCCGGTGCCGCAGGTGACCGTCGACTTCGGCGACGGCCGCCGCCTCGTCGGCACAGTCACCGGCAACAGCATCCACTACATGCTCGACTCGCACGGCCGGCTGGTGGACGCGATGCCGGGCCTGCACGCGCCGCAGCACTTCCTCGCCTGGCTGCGCGACGCGTCGGCGATGGCGCGGCAGTGGAAGCCGCTCGACGACAAGGCCTACGCGGCGCGCTCGCGCAAGGAGCACGAGCGGCTCGACCGCAAGGTGCTCGACGACTTGGTAGCCGAGCTGGTGGAGCGCGGCTGGAGTCGGGAGGCGGCGCGCGCGGCGTGGCTGGCCGAGCCGGTGCCGGAGGAGGAGGCGCCGCCGCCGACCGCCGCCGAGGCGGCCCGCCTGGCGCTCAGCAAGAGCGCCGCGGAGTCGCCGCTGCTCGCCGCCGTGGGGCGCAAGCCGCTGCCTCCGGAGGAATCGAGCGCCGTCAGCAGCCTCGTCCCCACGCAGCACTGGAGGGCGCACCTCTCGCCCGAGAGCCGCGATCTGGTGGAGGCGCGGGCGCCGGAGGCCGCGCGCGAGAACCTCGACATGGCGTTGCGTCGCCTCGAGAACCGCCTCGCCGAGGACGGGCTGCGCAACGAGGCGTTCCTGCACCGCGCCATCCACCAGCAGCTGGCGCGCGCCTGGGGTCTGTGGAGCTGGCAGGACCTCAACCAGTGGGTCTACTCGGCGCTGTTCCGTACGCCGGCGGAGGATCCGTGGCTGGGCCTTGCGCCGACCGAGCTCCTCGGAGCGCTGGTGGCAGTCGCGCCATCCCCGGTGTCGATGTCTGCGTCGGCGTCGCCCTAAGGCTCTGCTCGCACGCCGCCGGTGGGCGGCTCGCCCTGGTAGATCTCGCCGTAGCGCTCGTAGCTGTTGAGCACCTTGCGCACGTAATGGCGCGTCTCGGTGAAGCTCACCGTGGAGAGGAAGTAGTCGTGGCCTGACGCCGGAGCGAGATCCAGCCACAGGCGCGCCTGCTTCGGCCCGGCGTTGTAGGCCGCCGCCGCGGCGTAGGGGTCGCCGTCGAGCTCTGCCAGCAGATCGCCGAGGTACTTGGCGCCGAGCTGGATCACCAGGCGCGGGTCGTAGAGGTCCTCCGGCGTCACCTCGACGAGCCCGAGGTTCTCCGCCACTTGCCTTGCCGTGCTCAGCAGCAACTGCAGCAGGCCGCGCGCGGCGGCCGAGGACTTCGCCCGCGGGTTGAAGCGCGACTCCTCGCGCATGATCGCGAGCAGCAGCCGCGGGTCGGCGCCGAAGGTCTCGGCGTCGTCGGCGATCTGGTCGTAGAAGTAGCGCGGGTAGAGCAGCTCGCGCAGCTCGCGCGGCAGCAGCTGCGGCACGTAGTCGTCGGGCACCTGCTGCATCAGCGACTCGGCGGCTTGGATGGAGAGCCTTGAGGCGGCGCCGCGGCGGTAGGTGACCGAGCGCGTGAGGCCGGAGCGGAACGGCGTCAGCGGGTAGCGCCGCCCCACCGTCTGGACCGTCTCGTCGTAGAGGCCCATCGCGGCGAGCAACTCGTCGGGCGCCGGATCGCGCAACGGAAACGTCGGCAGGGGGAGCGGCTTCGCCTCCATCACCGTGCGGTACTTGGGGAGGGCGCGGTAGATCTCGCGCAGCTGCTCGAGGTCGGCGTGGGAGCCGTCGGCGAGCAGCACCGCATCGGTCTGCAACCGGCGCGCGGCTTCGGCATCGCCGCGCTGCAGGCGGGCACGCGCCTGCCGGCGCCGCAGCGCTGCGGCGTTTTCCGCGGCCTTCGCCAGCGGCGGCCTGGCGAGGCGGTGCCGCGCGAGATAGGCGAAGTGCGTCGGCACCTCGGCGCGTAATACGGCGAGGTAGCCGGCGAGGGCGCGTCCCGGGTCACGCGACTCGGCGGCGCGGGCGCGCCAGTAAGTGGTCTCGGCGCGGTCGTAGGTGTCGAGCGACGCCGGCAGCGGGGTGAGCGTCTGCGCGGCGGCCGTGGCGCGGCCGGCGGCCAGCTCGCCCATCGCCACCGCCACCGCGCCTTCGGCGACGACGCGGCTGCCCGGGAACGTGCGGCGCAGCAGCGCGAGGTCGCTGCGTGCGCCGCCCATGCGGCCGCGGTGGACGCGCAGCCGGATGCGGCTGGTGATGGCGGCGGCGGTGGCTTCGTAGCGCCCGGGTACCGCGATCGCCTGGCCCAGCAGCGTCTCCGCCTCGGCGTCGCGGCCGCGCAGCTGCGCGGCGCGGGCGGCGTGGTAGAACGCGCGCGCTCGCGATCCCGGGCTGCGCGCGGTGCCGGCGGCGCGGCGGTAGAGGGGCTCGGCCGCGGCGTAGTCCTCGGCGAAGAAGCGGGCGCGGCCCATCGCGAAGTCGAGCTCGCCGCGCTCCCCCGGCAGCCGGCGGCGCGCCAGCTCGAAGAGGTCGACGGCGCGCTCCCACTGCCGGTGATGGAGCATGGTGTCGCCGAGGTCGCGCAGCGTCTCGGCGGAGAGCCGCCGCAACACCTCGGGCCGATCGAGCTGCAGCGCCACCCGCTCGGCGGCGTCGTCGCTGGTCGACTGCGCGAGCAGCCGAGCGCTCTCGGCGACCGCGGCATCGACCTCGCCGGCCGCGACCCGGGCGCCGATGCGCGCCGCGGCCAGCTCGCGCCCGACACGAACCTCGTCGGAGAGCGGCGCGACGGCGGCGATGAAGGCGAGGGTCGCGTGCGGATCGCCGGAATCCGCCAGCCACTCCAGATGCTCGACCAGCGTGTCGTGCCAGTACAGCGATCCGGGGTGCTCGAGGAGGAGTTGCCGCCGCCGCATCGCCGCACCGGTCTCGTCGCCTGTCGCATTCGCCAGCTCCGCCGCATGGTGCAGCGCCAGCGGGCGATAGGGATCGTCCGGCGCGAGGAACGGTTCGAGGTGCGTGGCCGCGGCGTCGTCGTCGCCGGCGCCGAGCAACGCGCGCGCGTGCAAGTAGCCGAGGCGGTTGGCGCGGTAGAGCACGGGGGCCCGCTGCTCGAGGTCGGCGAGCAGCGCAGACAGCTCCTCCCACGCCTGGCGCTCTTCGAGCGCGCGGAAGCGTTCGCTCCACAGCTGCGCGCGCAGCACGATGTGGTCGGCGGTCAGCCAGCGCGGCCGCCCACCCACCTCGCCGACCGGCTCGCGCGGCTGGATGGCGGCCGACAACGGCGGCTCCACCGGTTCGCGAGAGGTGACGGCGAGCCACGCTCCGGCCAGCAGCGCCGAGCCGGTGGCGAGAAGGAGCGCCGCGGATTGGAAGAGGGAGCTGCGGGACATGCGACCGCGGAGATGCGACGCGCGAGTCTACGGCCGCGAAAACAGACCGCCGGCGACGCTACCGGGCCGTGGCGTCGCCGGCGTCGAGATCAAACCCGAAGCCTCACCCGTCAGATCCCGAAGCGGTCGCGGAACTGCTGCGAGCGCACGATGGCGTCGACGACGCCGGCGATGTTGCCGCGGTTGACCTCCGCGAGGTCGCTCTCCCAGCGGTCGCGGCCGACTTGCGAGCGGTTCCAGCCCAGCAGGTGTCCGTACAGGGCCTCGAGCCGTCGCACGTTGGAGACGCCGTTGTCGTAGAGCCGGATGCGGCTCTCCTCGCTGTTGGCAATGTTGCCGGCGACGCGGCGCACCGCGTCGTAGCCGTGCCGAGCCAGGTCGTCGCGCGCGCCGGCGGCGCCGGGGTCGGGCTCGCGCAGCAGGATGCCGCGGTAGAGCGCGGCGACCACCGCGTCAGCCGGCCGCGAGAACTGTCCGGTATCGGTCCACACCGAGTACTGCTGGCCGGTTACCGACGTCGCGCCCGCGGCTGCGACCCGCACTCGGACGCCGCCCAGCTGCATGGAGGGGTTGGCGAGGGTGATCCGGTCGGCCAGCTTGTAGCCGATGTGCAGGCGCTGTCCGACCGTCGCGTCGTTGAGCCGGATCCGGGCCTCGCCCTGCTCGCGGGAGGAGCTCACCACCTCGAGCGGCGTGGCGTTGGGGCCGAAGCCGAAGGTAGCGGCCAGCGGTCGGCGGTCGGTGCGACGGTTGTTCACCGGCTCGAAGACGCGCACCAGCACCTCTTCGCCGGGGATGAGCGTGATCTCCTCTCCGGGGTTGACCACCGCGAGCTCGTCGCCGCTGCTGGGATCGACGATGGCGATCTGGACGCTGCGCACGGTGTAGTCCTCGGCCGCGAGAGGCTGCGCCGCGAAGAGGGCGGCGAACGCCACGGCGGCCGCGGCAGCCGTCGGGGCGAGGCGTTGAATGAGCTTGTTCATGTCTGCGAAACCTCCTTGTGCGCCCGCAGCTGGAGCATGCGGGACGGTCGCGGCCGCTCGGTGCAAGCGATGAGCCACGGCCGCGGCGACCTTTCTCGACGCCGCTTCCGCGATGTGCCAAAATGGCGCCACATGGATAAGCCCCAAGATGGATAAGACTCAAGTCCTGATCATCGACGACGAGACCGGCTCCCGCGAGTCGATGGCGCTCGCCATCGAGAAGGCGGGGCTCCCGGTGCGCACCTTCGACGACGCCCGCCGCGCCCTCGACTTCCTCGAAGCCAACCCCGGCCCCAACCTCGCCCTCTGCGACCTCCGCATGCCGGGCATGGACGGCATCGAGTTCCTGCAGCAGGTGCGCGGCCGCGGCTACGACCTCGGCGTCGTCCTCATCACCGCTTTCGGCTCGATCGAATCGGCGGTCGAGGCCATGCGGGTGGGCGCCGACGACTACCTCACCAAGCCGGTCGACCTCTACGAGCTGCGCAAGCGGGTGACGACGCTGCTCGACAACCGCCGGCTCAAGGAAGAGGTCACCACGCTCCGGCAGATGCTCGACAAGCGCTACGGCTTCGAGTCGATCGTCGGCCGCTCGGCGCCGATGGAGCGCTTGTTCGAGCAGATGCAGCTGGTGGCGCCGACGCGCTCGACGGTGCTCATCATCGGCGAGAGCGGCACCGGCAAGGAGCTGGTCGCCAACGCCCTCCACCACGCGAGCCCGCGCAAGGACGAGCGCTTCCTCGCCATCAACTGCGGCGCCATCCCCAGCGACATCCTGGAGAGCGAGCTGTTCGGCCACGAACGCGGTGCCTTCACCGGCGCGGTGGCGCGGAAGATCGGCAAATTCGAGCTGGCGCACAAGGGCACCCTCTTCCTAGACGAGATCAGCGAGCTCTACCCCGAGCTGCAGGTCAAGCTCCTGAGCGTGCTCGAGGAGCGGCAGGTGATGCGCGTCGGCGGCGGCGAGCTCATCGACGTCGACTTCCGGCTCGTCGCCGCCACCAACCGCGACCTTGAAAAGGAGGTCTCCGAGGGGCGCTTCCGCGAGGACCTCTACTACCGCCTCAAGGTGGTGACGTTGCGCATCCCGCCGCTGCGCGAGCGCCGCGCCGACATTCCGCTGCTCGTCGAGCACTACCTTAAGCAGCTCTGCGCCGAGCACGGCAAGGACGAGAAGACCCTCACCAACGAGGCGATGGACGCGCTCGCCGGCTACGACTGGCCGGGCAACGTGCGGCAGCTCAAGAACGCGGTGGAGACGATGGTGATCTTCCACCAGGGCCGCGTCGTCGACGTCGACGACCTGCCGGCCGAGCTGCGCGATGGCGGCAGCCCGGGCGGCGGCGGCGTGCGGCGCGAGCAGCCGGTGCAGGTCTCCGACGGCACGCCGCGCACCATGGAGGCGATCGAGCGCCAGGCGATCCTCGAGACGCTGTCG
>DATNCU010000141.1:0-2767 GCA_035607145.1 Thermoanaerobaculia bacterium | reverse complement strand
GACCGAGAAGGGGAGCAAGAAGGGCGGCGGCTTCGCCGACCTCTTCGTCGCCATCGGCCTGTTCATGATCCTCTACATGACGATCATCATCTACGGCCAGATGGTGATGAACGGCGTGCTCGAGGAGAAGGCCAACCGCGTCGTCGAGGTGATCGCCTCCACCACGACGCCGGAGCAGCTCATGGCGGGCAAGCTGCTCGGCATCTGCGGCGTGGCCCTCACCCAGATCGGCGTCTGGCTGACCTCGGCGGCGGTGCTCACCGGGCCGGCGATGGCGGCACGCCTGGCGCCCCAGGGGACCAACCTGCCGACGCTGTCGCCGGCGGTGATCGCGCACTTCGTCGCGCTCTTCCTCCTCGGCTTCCTCTTCTACTCCTCCTGGTATGCGTTGATCGGGGCCGCCTTCAACAGCCCGCAGGAGGCGCAGCAGCTCGCCAGCATCGGCGTCTTCTTCGTCATCGTGCCCTGGATGGTCTTCATGCCCGTGCTCAACGATCCGGACTCGACGATGGCGGTCGTGTTCTCGCTGATCCCGATGTTCACGCCGATGATCATGATGCTGCGCATCGCGGTGAAGATGCCGCCGGCGTGGCAGCTCGCCGTCGCCTACACGCTGATGATCCTCGCCGACCTCGGCATGGTGTGGCTCTGCGCGCGCGTCTATCGCGTCGGCATCCTGATGTACGGCAAGAAGCCGTCGCTGTCCGAGATCTGGCGCTGGACGAAGTATGCGTAGCGGCGGCGCGCGTCTCAGGAACAGCGCGGCGCTGACGGCGTGACGGTCACCGTCGTCGGGGCCGGGGTGATCGGACTCACCTGCGCGGTGCGGCTCGCCGAGGCGGGGCACCGCGTGCGGGTGATCGCGCGCGAGGCGCCGATGGAGACCACCTCGACGGTGGCGGCGGCGCTGTGGTTCCCATATCGCGTCGAGCCGCCGGAGCGCGTCGACGAGTGGGCGGCGCGAAGCTACCGCGCGCTCGCCGCGCTCGCCGTGGAGGAGCCGGAGAGCGGCGTCGTGATGCGGAAGATCGTGTCGCTCGAGCGCGTGGAGAAGCCCGACCCGAGCTGGCGCGACGCCATCGAAGGTTTCCGGCGCTTGCGCAATGACGAGGTGCCGGCCGGGTATGTCCGCGGTTGGCGCGCCGTCGTCCCGGTGGTGGAGACGCCGCGCTACATGCCGTGGCTCGCGGCGCGGCTCGCGCGGGCGGGCGCCGCCGTCGAGATCGTGCCGGCGGGATTACCCAGCCTCGCGGCGGCGGGCGAGGGCGCCGAGCTGGTGGTGAACTGCAGCGGCCTCGGCGCCCGCGCGCTCGCGGGCGACGGCACGGTGGTGCCGGTGCGCGGGCAGGTCGTGCTGGTGGAGAACCCCGGCCTCGACCGCGTCTGGCTCGACGAGGACGATCCCGCTCGACCGATCTACATCGTCCCGCGTCGTGACGGCTGCGTGCTGGGCGGCACTGCCGAGGTGGGCGCGGAATCGACCGAGCCCGACCCGGCGGCGACGGCGGCGATCCTCTCGCGTGCCGCGAAGCTGGTGCCGGCGCTTACCGGCGCCCGGATCCTCGGCGTGCGCGTGGGCCTGCGTCCGGGCCGCCCGGCGGTGCGCCTCGAGCTAGAACCGGCGCGCTCGGCGTCGTCGACCTCGGCGGCCGTGCCGCCGGTCATCCACTGCTACGGCCACGGCGGCGCCGGCCACACGCTGGCGTGGGGCTGCGCCGACGAGGTGCTGGCGCTCGCCGCCCGCGCGCTCAGCGCGGCGTGACGACCACCGCCACGTTGCTGTACGGCGATGCTCCGCCTCCCGCCACCGCGCGGACGCGGAAGCTGTAGCTGGTGCGCGGCTGCAGGCCGCCGATCGACGTCGAGTTGCTGTTGGCGCCGAGGGCCGTGAGCTGCCGCCAGGCGCCGCCCCGCTCCCGCACCTCGACGACGTAGCCCTCCTCGCCGAGCGCCTTGTCGCGCCAGGCGAGCAGCACCTCGGTGGGCGACTGCGCCCGCGCGACGAGCCGCTTCGGCGCCGCGAGGCGCGCACCGGCGGTGCTCGTCCCGGTGGCGGGGTAGAGGGCGAGGATCGCCGCGCGGTCGTCGTCGGAGAGCAGCGCGCCGCGGCCGTCATCGTGCGCGTTGGCGAACATCAGCGCGTCGCGGTTGCTGGAGTGGCCGAGGCCGAGCGTGTGGCCGAGCTCGTGCGCGAACACCTCCTCGGCGACGCGCGGGTTGTTCTGGAAGAAGCAGGCGGTGCCGTCGTTGGTGACGATGTCGGCCTCCGCCGCCTCGTGATAGCGCCGGCCGCCGAAGCTGCGCGTGCTGCTGTAGAAGAACGGACCGCCCATGGCGATGACGCCGCCGCTGCCGCAGTCGAAGGTACCTTCGACCGCCTCGCGCGGGTCGTTGCGGTAGGGGTCGTCGAAGAGGACGGCGTTGGTGTTGTCGGAGCGGGCGAGACCGCCACCGGCGCCGGTGGTGCCGGCGAAGGCGTAGCGGACGTTGGTGCGCGTGTCGTCGTTCCACGCCGCGAGCGCGGTCTGGAACGCCGCCTCCGTGGCGCCCTCGCCGAGGCCCGGCTGGCCGCCGGAGTGGACGCGCCACGAGATGGTGCGGCCGCTCTCGAAGCCGAACCAGCGGATGGGCACGCCATCGTCGGGGGTGAGAAAGGTGTAGCCGGCGCTGACCGACTCGAGCTTCGCCGGCGCCTTGCCCAGCACGTAGCCGCGCGCGGCGCCACGGCCCTCGGCGCGCGCCTCGATCCAGCTCGCGAAGCCTTCGA
>DATNCU010000128.1:0-2475 GCA_035607145.1 Thermoanaerobaculia bacterium | reverse complement strand
CTGGTGCTGCCCGCCTTGCCGGCGATCGGCGCCAGGCCCTTGAGGAAGTCCACGGCGCGGTCGTCGCGGTCGACAGCCATGAAGGCGCGGTTGGAGGCGAGCTCGACGAGGCCGGCGATCTTCGCCGGGGCGGCGTCGCGCAGGGCGTCCTGGACGTTGACGCGGTAGCGCACGGCGTACTCGCCGCGGCGGGTGAAGTCGTAGGCCGCCGCGAGGTCGACCTCGGCCGAGAGTGAGCCGCCGGCCGGGATACGGATGTAGTCCTCAGCCGTGGGACGGGCGAACTTGACCAGGCGGCCCGTGTAGGCGACCGGCTCGCCGTCGCGCGTCACGTCGAAGAGATCGGCGTCGAGCCCGGCGAACGGCGTCTGCCAGCGCACCAGGTAGACGTCGGCTCCGCTGGGGTTGGCGAGCGTCACCGTGACGACGGGCCGCTCGCTGCGCCCGAAGAAGCTGTCGGCGTCGAGCCGGGCGCTGAGCCCCGCCGCCGCCGCCGGGACCGCCACCGCAACGAGAAGAGCGAGCGCGAGCAGCGCCCTGCCGAGAGTCCGCGATTGCACCATTACGATCTCCCTCCTTGGTTGAATGGAAGAGGCCGCCCGTGCCAAGGGCAAGGGCCGTGCCGCCGGACCTTCGCGGCGATGATCAACACTATCTCACAGCAAACAAGCGAGTTGCACTGACGAGCCACGCGGCGGGTGTGCCCTCGGTCCGACCGCCGCCGGCCTAGCCCCTGACCCACTCGGCTCAGCGGCGGACCCGCTGCAGCCATCTGCGGCGGCTCAGCTCGGATCCAGACCGAGCGGCACCCGCGGGTCGCGCGCCGACTCGTGCCCCGCCGCCACCCAACCGTAGCGGGTGAGCAGCGAGCCTGCGAGCGCCGCCACCGCTGCCGCCTTGCGGGCGCCGAAGAGCCGCAGCAGCAGCGGCACCGGGCCGGAAAGCACGCCGCCGGCACGCACCAGAGCGCCGCTGCTCCCCTCCTTGAGTGGCGCGTGCGCCGGGTCGTCGTCGAGCTCGTGGACGACTCCCGTCGCGATCTCCGCAAGCGCCGCCGCGATGCCGAGCCGGTTGAGCGCCGGATGACGGTGCCCCAGCAGCTCGAGCAGCGACACCGCGGCGCCGAGACCCGAAGCGGCAAAGTGCATCGGCAGCACGGAGACGCTGCGGTTCCACGCCGGGATGGCAGTGGCGCCGACGAGCACGCCGGTGTAGGTGGTCATCACCAAGCCGGTAGCAGCGGCGAGCGCGCCAGCGGCGTCGCCAACGATGCGTACCGGAACGGCGAGTCGCGAGTCGCCGTCCGCCGCGCGACGCGCCACGAGGTCGGCGAAGGCGGCAGCTCCGGCGCTGCTGCCGAACGCGGTGAGCGTCCACGCGCCCACCGACATGGGGCTCTGCGGCTTCCAGACGCGCAGCATGTTGAGAAAGCGCTCAGGGCGCCCGAGGTCGCTGATCAGCAGGGGCGCCGAGAGCGCGCCGCCGAGCGCCGCCACCCAGCGCGCGTCGCGCACCAGGTCAGCATCTTCCTCGCCGCCGATCACGCGCGCCGCCGCGCCCACCACCGCCGCCGCACCCGCGGCGCCGCCGACAAAGAAGTAGATCGGCACCTCCCACGTCCACGTCGGCTCCTTGAGCAGCGGACGGCCGTAGTAGCCGTTCACGGCGCTCGCGCCGATGCCGTCGCCACCGCTCGGCGCGACCACTGGCGCAGCCGGCATCGGCGCCCCCGCGGGCCGCACGCCCGGCGCCTCGACGATCCCCTCCTCGGCCGCGCGCTCGCGCAGCTCGTCGAGCCGGCGCTCGCTCGTCGCATCCGGCTGACGCGGCCGCCGCGCCGTCACGCCCGCCTCCCGGCCAGAAACGCTCCCACCGCAGCGAGCAGCAATCCACCGGCCGCGAGGGCCGCCGAGCGCCAGCCGTCACGCTGGTAGACCGTCGGCACTTCCGGCGCCGGCGGCAGGTTGTACGCGCGCGGATCGCCGCGCAGCAGGAACATCGCATGCGTGCCGCCGACGCTCGTATCCCGTGCGTCCCACAGCACCGCGTCGCTCATGCCGCGCCCGTGCAGCTCGGCAAGCCGCTCCTCGGCACGCTCGCGCAGCTCCTCCAGCTCGCCGAACACGATCGACTCCGTCGGACAAGCCTTGGCGCACGCCGGCTGCAGCCCGGCGAGCTGGCGGTCGTAACAGAAGGTGCACTTGAAGGCGCGCCCGTCCCCCTCGCGGCGGTCGACAACGCCGAACGGACAGCCAACGACGCAGTAGCCGCAGCCGTTGCAGACATCGGGCTGGATGAAGACGCCGCCGAACTCCGTGCGCACGATGGCGCCAGTAGGGCACGCCTCCAAACACCCCGCGTTCTCACAGTGCTTGCAGACGTCCGACGAGAACTGCCACGACAGCAACCCGGGATCGTTCCCACCACAACCAATCGCCGGCGTCTGCTCGACGAACTTCACGTGCCGCCAGGTCG
>DATNCU010000099.1:0-3153 GCA_035607145.1 Thermoanaerobaculia bacterium | reverse complement strand
GCCGGTGCAGGGCGAGGACCTCGGCCAGCCCTCTCCCGCGCCGGCGCCGATCGCACCGCCGCCTCCAGCCGGCGAGGCGCCCGTCGCCCCGTCCCTCGAGCAGCAAGCCGAGGAGAAGTACGCCGCCGGCGACCTCGAAGGCGCCGCCGTCATCTACCGCCAGCTCGCCGTCGCCACCTCGGCGCCGCCGGAGCGCCTGCGGCTGCTCGTCGCCGCGGCGTGGCTCGAGCACCAGCTCGGCCGCGGCGACGCCGCCTACGACCTGCTGTGGCAGGGGCTCACCGACCTTCCCGACTACCCGTTCCAGCCGCAGAACTACAGCCAGGAGTTCGTCGACATCTTCCTCCGCGCGCGCGACCGCGCCCTCGCCGACCGCCACGGGCGCGCCAACGAGCTGGTGCAGCGGAGCCTGCGCGAGATCGCCGCCGACGACCTCGTGCGCGCCCGCGCCACCCTGGTGCAAGCGCTGGCGCTCCAGCCCGACGACCCCTTCGGCCTGTTCAACCTCGGCCTCGTCGAGATGAAGACCGGGCACCGCGACCAGGCCGTTGCCGCCTTCGACCGGCTGCCCGCCATCGAGGCCGGCAAGCCGGGCACCGTGCCGAAGGAGGTGCTCTCTTCGGCGCTCGCGAGCCTCGGTCTGCTCTACTACGAGAAGGACTTCCTCGAGGACGCCAAGCGCTCCCTCGAGCAGGCGGCGCAGCTCGATCCGGCGAGCGCCCGCATCTGGAACAACCTCGGGCTGACGTTGCGCAAGGCCGGCGACGCCGCCGGCTCCGAGCGCGCCTTCCGCAAGGCGTTGGAGCTCGCCCCCGCCGACCTGCAGGTGGCCAACAACCTGGCATTGCTCTTCATCGCCGCGCAGCGATGGAACGACGTGGTAGCGCTGCTGGGGCCGCTGACCGCCGGTGGCGGCGGCGACGCGCTGGCCTGGCTCAACCTCGGGCTGGCGCAACGCGGGGCGGGCGATCGCACCGGTGCGGGCGCGTCGCTGCAGCGCGTGCTCGCCCTCGACGCCGAGAACAAGGCGGGGCTCGCCGCGCGCGCCGCCGTCTACCTCGCCATCGTCCGCTTCGAGGGGGGCGACGGCGCCGGCGCGGCCGCGGCGGCGCGCCAGGCCGTCGGCTGGCGCCCGGACGACGTCGACGCCTGGAACTACCTCGGCCTCGCGCAGCAGCAGCAGAAGGACTTCGCCGGCGCCCGCGACAGCTTCCAACGCTCCGCAGCCCTCGTCCCGGATCGGCCCGAGATCCACAACAACCTCGGCACCGTGCTCTTCGCGCTCAAAGACCTGGCCGGCGCGGAGGCGGAGTTCCGCCAAGCGCTCACGCTGCGCCCCGGCTTCCCCGAGGCGCAGAGCAATCTCGACCAGGTGCTCATGGAGCAGCTCGCCGGTAGGGTCGGCTCCGTCTCCGCCACCTCGAGCAAGCCCGAGAGCGGCAGGCCGCGGCGGCAGCCGAAGCCGTTCGGCGCCAGCTTCTCCAGCGCCAACTTCACCTACCTCGGCATCGAAGGCGCAGTGGTGGACTCGGTCGCCGGCCAGAGCCCGGCCGAGAAGGCCGGCCTTCGCAAGGGCGACGTGGTGATGGGTGTCGACGGCAAGCCGCTCGAAGGGCCGCAGCAGCTGCTCCGCTACCTGCGCAACCTGACCGGCGAGCGCGACTACGTGGAGATCGACATCCTGCGGGACGGGCAGCCGCGGCGGCTGCGCGTCGACATGTTTTGAGCGCGGCGGCGCGCGCGACTTCGGTTCCAACGGCGGTCGCGCGACTGCTGCTGCTGGTCGTCGTCGCCACCTTCCCCACGCTGGCGGCGTGGACCTACTTCGTCGTCTGGGCGCACACGCCGTGGATGAAGGTGCTCTACGCCGCCAGCAAGGTGGTGCAGGCGGCGCTGCCGTTGCTCGGCTGGTGGGCGCTGAACATGGAGCGGCGGCCGGCACGCGGCTCGGCCGCGGAATTTCCATCTCAGGCGGCGCGGCCGGGGGCGGCGCTCGCGGGATTGATCTCGGGCGGCGCCATCGGCGGCGTCGTGCTCGCCGCTTTCGCGGGGCCGCTGCCGGCGTGGCTGCCGTTTACGGAGATCGCGCGCAACATCCACGAGCGGCTCGTCGACCTCGGCGCCGCGACGCCGCTGCGCTTCCTGCTGCTCGCGCTCGGCTTGAGTGTCGCGCACTCGCTGTTCGAGGAGTACTACTGGCGCTGGTTCCTCTTCGGCCAGCTGCAGCCGCGGATGCCGCTGCCGGCGGCGCTCGCGCTCTCCGGCCTCGCCTTCGCGTCGCACCACTGGATCGTCGTCGACAGCTTCCTCGGCGGACAGCACCGCCTCGCGGTGACGCTGCCGCTGACCCTCACGGTGGCGGTGGGCGGCGCTTGGTGGGCGTGGCTCTTCCGGCGCCACCGCTCGCTGCTCGCACCGTGGCTGTCGCACCTGCTCGTCGACGGCGCGCTGATGGCCGTCGGCTGGCAGCTGGTGAAGCACGCGCTGTAGTGCTGCGAGCTAGCCGGCGCCGGTCAGCCGATCGCGCACCACCTGCATGTCCTCCCACGTCGGCCGCTTGAGCGCGTCGTTGCGCAGCAGCGCCGCCGGGTGGTAGGTGACGCGCATCGGCACGCCGAAGACGCGATGCCAGCTGCCGCGCATGCGGCCCACCGGCAGCTCGTTGCCGAGCAGCGTCTGCGCGGCGATACGGCCGAGGGCGACGATGACGCGTGGCTCGATCAGCCGCACCTGTTCTTCGAGGAAGCCACGGCAGGCGGCCACCTCGTCGGGCTGCGGGTCGCGGTTGCCCGGCGGCCGGCACTTGACGACGTTGGCGATGTAGACGTCGGCGCGCGCGAGGCCGATGGCGCCGATGATCTTCGTCAGCAGCTGCCCCGCGGGGCCGACGAAGGGGAGACCCTGGCGGTCCTCCTCCGCGCCTGGCCCCTCGCCGATGAACATCAGGTCGGCGTCCGGGTTGCCGGTGCCGAAGACGACGCTGCGGCGGCCTTCGGCGAGGCGGCAGCGGGTGCAGGCCGAGGCTTCGGTGCCGACCTGCGCAAGACGGGCGGCGCGCTCGGCGAGTGGAACGGACGAAGCGGGCGCGGCCGCCGGCGCCTGCGCAACGCTCGCCGGCGGCACGGCGCGTGGCGCGGCTGGCGCCCGGGGAGG
>DATNCU010000065.1:0-3124 GCA_035607145.1 Thermoanaerobaculia bacterium | reverse complement strand
GTCGGCGCCGGCGCCCTCGAGGGTCTTGAAGTCCTTGAAGTTGTCCGAGTAGAGCAGCTCGCCCGTCTTGCCGTCGTAGACCTGCATCAGGATGTCGAACTCGAAGCCGGTCTCCTCGACGAGCACTTGGCGGTAGTAGGTGCGGCCGTCGTACTGCGAGGTGTACTCCTCGAGCCGGTAGCCGCTCTTGTCCTGGATGTCGAAGTCGAGGCTGCCGGCGAGCAGCAGGTCGGCGGAGGTGCGCTCGCCCAGCGCGCGCCAGAAATCGCGGTCGTGCGCCAGCGCCTCGAAGTCGTCGCTCGGGTACTCGACGTTCTCCACCTCCTCGACGTCGAGGCCGCTGTCGCGCTTGAGCACCTTGATCAGGTAGCGCTGGAAGTCCCCCTTGACGTCGAGCTGCTTGCCGCGGAAGGTGCGCTCGCCTTCCTGCCGCACCACCTGGAAGGGGGCCACCACCAGCTTGTTGCGGCCGGTGAGGTCGAGGGCGGCGCGCACCGGGAGCTTGAGCTTGACCTGCACCGTGCCGGCGAGGGCGGCGCCCGCGAAGAGCGGCAGCATCAGCGCGAAGGCAACTGCGGCGGTGAACCGGCCTCGGGGCAGGCGTAGACAGAGGTGGGAGTCAAACATCGGCAGCGACTCCGTTCGAGTGGGACGGCGCGGTGGAGAGGGTCGCGTCGGCGGTCGTGTTGGGCGGCGTCGGCTGCGGCTCGGGGACCGTCGGCGGCACCGGCGGGGTCCCAGTACCCGGGCCGGCGCTCGGCGGCTCGGTACCGCCTATCGGCAGCTGCGGCGGCGTGGGCACGGCCGGCGGCGCGGGCGCGCCGGAGCCGGAGTCCGCGGGCGGCGCGGTCGCGGCCGGCGCGGCAGCACCCGCCGCCTTCTTCTCGTCGCCGCGGGCGCGGAAGGACTCGTAGAAGCTGACGAAGCGGTCGTAGTTGGCCTTCAGCTCGCGGTCGCCGGGCGCCTGCTGCAGCCCCTGCTTGTAGTAATCGAGCGCCTGGTCGAACTTGCCCAGCGCCTCGCTCGCCACCGCCAGGTTGTTGAGCAGCCGTGGGCTGTTGCCCCCTTCCAGCCGCTGCGCCTGCTGGAAGCGGAAGAAGGCCTCGCTCCACAGCCCGCGCGCCGCCATCCGCACCCCGAAGGCGGTCTGCGAATCGGCGGTGACCGGCGAGCCGTGCGACGAGCCACAGCTCACCAGCGGCAGGGTGAGGACCAAGGCCAGGGGAACGAGGCGAACCCGCGTCGGCATCGGCGACCCCCTTGGCGAACCTCTTGAAGAGCCATCCCGGATGCACCCGCGGTCTGCATGGAGCGTGGGATGGCTCGGAGGCTGGTGAGTATATCCACGGCACCTCGACGGTTCTGTTAGAGGGGCCGAACGGTCGTACTCCCTCCGCGAACGGCGCCGAGAGCTGAGCGAACGCGGCCGCGTTTTCCGTTTGATGCGGCGATGGCGCGCCGCCTTCGCACTCCCGACCTGGCCGCTGCCCTCGTCGCGCTCAACGCCGCGCCGATGGGCCGGGCGAGCATCTGCCGCCTGGCTCTCGACCCCGAGGCGTGGCTCGGCGCCGCGGCGGCCGAGGATGCCCGGCTGGCCGCCTCGCTCGGCGTCCCCGCCGACGTCATCGCGCACGGCCGCACTGTCGTGCAAACCGCGACCGCGGTGGCGGCTGCGGAGCGCGCCGGCGCCGCGGCGCTCGGCGCGCGGCTACTCACTCAGCTCGACACCGATTACCCGGTCGCGCTGCGCCAGCTCGCGCTGCCGCCGCCGGTGCTCTATGTCCGCGGCGCGCTGCCGCCGGCACTGGCGAGCGGCGCGGGAGCGGCGGTGGCCATCGTCGGTTCGCGCTACCCGTCAACCTACGGCCGCGAAGCGGCGTGGCTGTTCGCCCGCGACCTCGCGCGCGCCGGCGTCGTCGTGGTCTCCGGCTTCGCGCGCGGCGTCGATGCCCACGCCCACCGCGGGGCGCTCGCCGGCGAAGGTCTCACCGTCGCCGTGCTCGGCTGCGGCATCGACGTCGCCTACCCGCGCGAGCACCACTCGCGTCGCGGCAAGGCCGAAGGGCTCGCCGACGAGGTGGCGGCCCGCGGCGCGCTGCTCTCCGAGCTGCCGCTGGGCGCGCCGCCGCTCAAGGGGCACTTCCCCATCCGCAACCGGCTGATCGCGGCGCTCACCCAGGCGACGCTGGTGGTCGAAGCCGCCGTGCGCTCGGGCTCGCTGATCACCGCCCGCTGCGCGCTCGAGCTGGGCCGCGAGGTGCTGGCGCTGCCCGGCCGCATCTTCGACGACAACGCCATGGGCACCAATGCGCTCATCGCCGACGGCGCGCGACCGGCGCTGCACCCGCGCGACGTGCTCGCAGCGCTCAGCCTCGACGCACCCGAAGCCGCGGCTGGTTCTACGGATGTGCCGCCGCCGCTTCCCGGCCTGGGCGCGCGCTTGTGGGAGGCGCTGCCGCCGGGCGCCGCGCTGGGCGCCGACGAGCTCGCCGCGCGCTGCGCCGCGCCCATCGACACCACCCTCGCCGAGCTGCTCGAGCTCGAGCTCGCGGGCTGGATCGCGCGACTGCCGGGGCCGCTGTATTGCAGACGAGGATGACGAAAGATTCTGGACCCTGCTCTCCCCGGCGAGGGGAGAGCGGGGCAGGGGTGTGAGGGGTGGCAGAAAAACCCGTGTGCTAGGTTGTGCGGCCGCCATGAAGTTGGTCATCGTCGAGTCCCCCGCCAAGGCGCGCACCATCGAGAAGTTCCTCGGCAAGGACTATCGCGTCGAGGCGAGCTACGGCCACATCCGCGACCTGCCGAGCTCGGCGGCCGAGGTGCCCGCGGCGCAGCGCAAGCAGGGCTGGGCGAAGCTCGGCGTCGACACCGAGCACGACTTCGCGCCGCTCTACGTCGTCCCCAAGGACAGCCAGAAGCGCGTCGCCGAGCTCAAGAAGGTGGTGTCGAAAGCCGAAGAAGTGCTGCTCGCCACCGACGAAGACCGCGAGGGCGAGTCGATCAGTTGGCACCTGCTCGAGGTGCTGAAGCCGAAGGTGCCGGTGCGGCGGATGGTGTTCCACGAGATCACGCGCGACGCGATCCAGCGCGCGCTCGGCGAGACGCGTGACGTCGACCAGCGCCT
>DATNCU010000050.1:0-2753 GCA_035607145.1 Thermoanaerobaculia bacterium | reverse complement strand
ATGAGGCTGTCGTGGATCTTGCGCTGGCGGTGCAGCTCCTGCTCGACGAGGTACTCCTCGGGGAGCGTGAACTCCATCTGCTTGAACCGGTAGTCGTGCATCTTCGCGGCATAGACGTGGCAGCCGACGAGCTTGGCGTCGAAACGCTTGCCCAGCTCGACGCCGGTGTCGATGGCGCGGTTGCTGTGGCGCGAGTTGTCGACGGGGACGAGGATGTTGTTGTACATGACGAGTCTCCGCTTCGAAAGGCTAGGCGGCGCGCACAGCGGCCGGAGCGCCCACCGCGGCGGCGCGGCGGCGCGCCCGGCGGCGCACCCAGGCGATGACGAGCAGCTCGACGACGAGCACGACGCCCGCCGCCTTGGCCATCGCCAACCACGGCGACGGCGTCTCGGCGGGGGGTACGTAGAGGTTGAACCAGGCAGAGAGCGCGCGCTTGTTGCCGCGCTCGCCGTGGAAGCCATCCCAGACCGAGAACGCGACGGGCACGAAGGTGTCGTCGGGGAAGGCGATGCCGCGGCCGGCGTCGCGCTTGCGCTTGAGGATCACCGACCACTCGCCCTTAGAGAACGAGGCGCGCACCTCAGGTGTGACGCCCTCGCCCGGCTGCAAGTCGGCGCTCCCCTTCCCTTCCCACAGCTCGGCCTTGCCGGGGTTGGCGAGGTCGACGAACCACAGCTCCACCGGGTCCTGCGGATCGCCGAAGATGAAGTAGGGGCGGCGCACGCCGTTGGGGATCTGCCGCGGGAACTGCACGGCGACGGCGTCGGAGAACTGGCTCGTCGCCGCGCCCTCCTCCGCCGCCGCCGCCCCCTCTGCTCCCCCTGCGGTGCCCGCTTCCTCCTCCGCGAACGAATCGGCGCCTGCTGCAGCAGCGGGCGTCGATGCGGGTGCTGCTTCTTCCTCTGCGAACGGGTCCGCGCTCGGCGCCGCCGCTGCGGAACCCTGCTCTTCCTCGGCGAACGGATCGGTGGTCGTCGGCGCTTGCCCGCCGCCGGAGACCGCCGGCGCCAGGCCCGGGTGTTCTTCCTGCTCGGGCAGCTCGAAGTCGGGACCGTTGTTGCCGTGGGTGTCGGCCTGGATGTCGTGCCAGGTGACGAGCAGCGCTACCTCGTCGCCGTTGTAGACGACGCGCGTCTCGACGGCGATGGTGGCGGGTTGGAACGCGCGGCCGGGCTGGATGATCTGGCCGAGCAGCGGGAAGAGCGCCGGCTCGGCGCCCTCGAAGAGCTTCGCCCCTTGCGCGACGTCGAGCTCGCCCTCGACCTTCTTGGCGACGACGAGGCTGGCGTACGGTGCTTCTTCCGTCTTGCCACCTGCCAACGAAGTGATGAAGTCGACGAGCTGCCAGCGCTGCTGTTCAGAGAGCGCGCTCGCGAAGCCGGCCATCGGCGTGCCGTTGAGGCCGGTGCTGATGGAGCGGAAGATGTCCTCGCGCCGGCCGCCGCCGTTGAAGGTCCACGGGCGCGATAGGTCCGCCGGGCGGATCTGCTGCCCCCAGTCGTCCTTGAGCGTCGGCGCCGACGCGCCGTCGCCGCGCCCCTCGGCGCCGTGGCAACCCGCACAGCCGATCGAGGTGTAGACCTTGCGCGCCGCGTCCAGCTGGTCGGCGTTGTAGCCGGGGTCCTTGGGGATCGGGATCAGCTCGGGCGGCTTGGCGTTCTGAAACTTGGGCGAAAAGGACTGCAGGTGCGCCACCAGCGGGTCGAGCTCGTCGGCGACGCCGGTGACTTCTTTGAAGCCGGGCATCGCGGTGCCGGGGATGCCGCGCAGGATGACGTTCTTGATGTCGTCGGGCGTCGGCAGGTTGCCGGTGGCGGTGCTGCGGATCTGGTACTTGCCGGAGGTGAAGTCGCGCGGCGCCGGCATCAGCAGCGGCGAGGCGGTGCCGCGGCCCTTGCCGTCGGCGCCGTGGCATTGCGCGCAGTACTTGGCGTAGACGGCGGCGCCGCCGGTGGGCTGCGCCTGCTTCGGGCCGGGCGCGGTGGGGCCGGAGCCCTGGCCCGACTCGCCCTGCGTCTGCTGCGCGCGTTGTGGCGCGGCGAGCACGAGCAGCGAGAGCGCCACGGCGCCGACAGTGGAGGCGACGAGCGCTCTCGATCTGCTACCGCTGCTCATGGCTCGCCGTCGGCTCCACCGCCTCGCGGGCGCGCGGGCGGTTGCCGGTGAAGTCGTAGAGGAAGAGGATGACGTCCCAGATCTGCTCCTCGTCGAGGAACTGGTCCCACGCCGGCATGGCCGACATCCACGGGCCCGCTTCCTCGGGCAGCCCCGGCCCGCCCTTGGAGATGCGCCAGAAGAGGTAGGACTCCTGGAGCTGCGCGATGGTGCCGGGGTCCTGGAAGTTGGTGGGTACCGGCAGCAGCGCGTGGGCGAACATGCCCTCGCCGCGCATCAGGTCGCCGTGGCAGAAGAAGCAGTTGCTGTAGTAGACCTCGCGCCCCGACTCCACCTTCTGGCGGTAGAGCGTGGGGTTGGAGGTCTCGAGCTCGCGGTGGGGGTTCGACAAGTTGGTCAAGTCGAACGGCTTGTCGTGCACGGTGATCTGGTTGGGCGGCGCCGGGTGCACGGTGCGGCCGAAGAACGGCGGCACCGGCGGCGCCGTCATGTCGCGATAGATCTTTGCCGCCACCGCGGCGGGGATGGCGAGCGCCACCAGCACCAGCGGGATGACGAAGCGACGCTCGGTGAGGAAGGCGGTGAGCGGCCAGGTCACCTGCTGCAGGCGTTCGCGGTCGGTGGTGGCGTAGACG
>DATNCU010000049.1:0-2308 GCA_035607145.1 Thermoanaerobaculia bacterium | reverse complement strand
ATCGCCAGCGCGATGGTCTCGAGGTCGCGCATCTCGCCGACGAGGATGACGTCGGCGTCCTCGCGCAGTGCGCCGCGCAAGGCGCCCGAGAAGTCGTCGCAGTCGGTGCCCACCTCGCGCTGCGAGAAGACGCACTCGCGGTTCTGGTGTACGAACTCGACGGGGTCTTCGATCGTGACCACGTGCTTGCGGTAGGTGCGGTTGATGCGGTCGATGATGGCGGCGAGCGTCGTCGACTTGCCCGAGCCCGTGGGGCCGGTGACCAGCACAAGGCCGCGCGGCAGGTGGGCGAGGCGCTCGATGGCCGGCGGCAGGTTGAGCTGCTCGAGGGTGATGATCTCCTGCGGGATGGCGCGGAAGACGGCCGAGGCGCCCTGCTCCTGCACCAGGTAGTTGCCGCGGAAACGGGCGACGCCCTCGAGGCCGTAGGCGAAGTCGAGGTCGCCGTCGCGCTCGAACTCGTCCCACTGCTCGCCGGAGACCACCTCGCGCAGGAGCGCCCGCAGCTCGGCGTCGGCGAGCACCGCCCAGCCGGGGATCGCTTCGAGGTGGCCGCGCCGGCGCACGCGCGGCTCGAGCTGCGCGACGAGGTGGAGGTCGGAGGCGCCGTTGGCCTGGCAGTAGCGGAAGAGCTCGTGGAGGCGCGCCATGGCGGTGATGGATTCGAGGCGCGCGCTCAGCTCGCCGCCGGCCGCTGGGGCGCCGGCGCCACGGCGGCGGCCGCGGCCGCGACGGTGAGGCTGCCGCTGCCGCTCGTCACCGGCCGGCCGCTGAAACGCCGCGGGTCCTCGGCGTGGCGAGCCGCTTCCTCGCGGCGGATGACGCCCGCCTTGACCAGCTCCTCGAGCGACTGGTCGAGGAAGCGCATCCCCTGCGAGCCGCCGGTCTGCAGCACGGAGCGCAGCTGGAAGGTCTTGTTCTCGCGGATCAAGTTCGACACTGCCTTGTTGGCGATCATGATCTCCAGCGCCGGCACCCGGCCGCGGCCGTCGGCGCGCGCCACCAGCCGCTGCGAGGTGATGACGCGCAGCGACTCGGAGACCATGGTGCGGATCTGCGACTGCTGCTCGGCGGGGAAGACGCCGATCAGCCGGTTGACGGTGTTGATGGCGTTCTGCGTGTGCAGCGTGGCGAGGACCAGGTGGCCGGTCTCGGCGGCGGTGAGCGCCAGCGAGATGGTTTCGAGGTCGCGCAGCTCGCCGACGACGATGACGTCGGGGTCCTCGCGCAGCGCCGCTCGCAGCGCGCGCGAGAAGGACTTGGTGTGCGCCCCCACCTGCCGCTGGTTGACGACGCAGCGCTGCGAGCGGTGCACGAACTCGACCGGGTCTTCGATGGTGATGATGTGGTCGCGGCGCTCTTCGTTGACGATGCGCACCAACGCGGCGAGGGTGGAGGACTTGCCCGAGCCGGTGGGTCCGGTGATCAGCACCAGCCCCTGGTGGAAGTTGGCGAAGCGGGCGAGGTCGAGCGGCAGGCCGAGGTCGGAGAGGCTGGGCGGCTCGGCGGGGATGACGCGGAAGACGCCGTCCCAGCCGCGCTGCTGGCGGTAGACGTTGGCGCGGAAGCGGCCGACGCCCGCCAGCGTGTAAGCGAAGTCGACCTGGCCGTTGCGCTCGACGGCCTCGCGCTGCGCCGGGGTGAGCACCTCGGCGAGCAGCTGGCGGCTCTCCTCCGGCGAGATCGCGGCGCCCGGCAGCGGGCGGAAGTCGCCGTGGATGCGCAGCCGCACCGGCATGCCGGCGTGGAGGTGGAGGTCGCTCGCCCGCTGCTCGGCGGCGAAGGCGAGGAGCTGGCCGAGGGCGCCGCCGGCGATCGTCGGCGCGGTTGGGGCTGCCGGCTCGACGGGCGCAGCGGCCGGGGCCGCGGCTGTCGGCGGGAACGGTGCCGCCGGCGCCTCGGCGATCACCAGCTCGAGGCTCGGTGGCGGACCCTCGGCGAGCGCTGCGAGCGCCGGCGTCGAGGCTCGCGTGCGCACGCGCTCTTCGTACTCGCGCTGCGCGCGCAGCAGCTGATCGAAGCGCTGCCGCGTCATCCAGCCGTTCTCGACCCAGAGGTCGCCGATCTTGCGGGTGTGCCCCTCGCGCTACTGCTGCTGCAGCGACTCGACGAGCTGGTCGCGCGTCAGCAGCTTGTAGTGCAGGGCCAAGCGGCCGAGGAGGTTGACGTCGGCGCTCACGCTCGCTCGCGCCTCGCGAAGCCGTCGATCTGTGGGGGCACGGCGGCAGCGTAGTCCACCGTGCAGCGAATGGTCAAAGCCCTCAGGCGCGGTCGACGGGGAAGGCGATCACCTCGTCGATGCGGGAGG
>DATNCU010000047.1:0-4421 GCA_035607145.1 Thermoanaerobaculia bacterium | reverse complement strand
CCGCTCGCGCCACCGCCGCCCGCCGGCAGCGTCGCGCCGGCGAGCGTGCTCGTGTGGGAAGGGCCCGTGCGCACCGACGCGCAGCGCGCGATCGCCCAGGCGCGCGCGAGCGCGCGCTCGGCGCCTGGTGCGCTGCCGCGTTCGCTGTCGAGCGCGCGCACCTCGGCCCCACCACCGGCGCCGCCGCGCCGTCGCAAGACTCCCGCCTGACAACCCGCCCAAGCCATGCCCAAGATCGGCCACTTCATCCTGCACTCGAACGTGATGCCACCCATCACCGCCGGCCGCTACGAGCTGGTGAGCGAGATGAGCGGCGTGCCGTTCGATGTCGAGCCCGAGCACACGCACTTCCACGTCGCCGCGCCGCGCTACGTGATGCCGCCGGAGCAGATCATCTCGAGCTTCCCTCCCGCCAACGCCGAAGGCGCGTTCGGCGACCGGCTGCCGCAGATCGTTCTCAAGCGCCGCACGTTGCCGTGGGAGCGCAACCCGGCAGGGGGCACCAACCCGTCGCCGGTGCCCTGGCTCGCGCTCGTCGTCGTCGCCGAAGGCGAGGCCGAGCTGTCCGGGGCCACCCCGGTGGCCGAGTGCTGCACGCCGGAGAAACCGCTGACCGACCCGAACGACAAGGACGTCGAGCAGGGTCTGTACCTCGCCGTCACCGAAACAGTGCTGAAGAAGATCTTCCCCTGCGAGCAGGACTTGCCGCTGCTCACCCACGTGCGCCAGGTCGACGTGCACGACACCGAGCTCGCGAACGGCGATGACGACGGTTTCCTCGCCGTCGTGCTGGCGAACCGGCTGCCGGTGTTCGACCAGGCGAACGGCAAATCGGTGCGCTACATGGCCTGCCTCGTCAACGTCGAAGGCCAGTTGCCGCGGCTGCCGAAGCCGCAGCCGCCGGTGCCGGCGTTCGAGTGGAAGCTGGCGCAGGACTGGAGCGTGCTGGCGCAGGCCAACGTGTCGGGCGGTCCCGACGTGCAGGTGATGGGCGGCAAGGGGCAGGGCGTGGCAGCGGGGGTGCTGCCGCTGGCCGGGGTGGGCCGCGGGCGCCGCGATCCGGAAGCTCGCGCGGCGGGCGCGGCGGCTGCATCGCGCGGCGTGCCCGCCGGCGTGCAGGGCTCGGCGTTCGCGCAGTTCGTGGCCGCCAGGCCGGGCACGCCGGTCGGGCAGGCGCTCGACGGCGCCGCCGCGATGGCCGAGCCGGCGGTCGGCAACCAATGGACCAGAGCGGCCCCGGTGTCGCAGGCCACGCAGACGATCGCCGCCGCCGCCCTCGACCCGGACGCCAAGCGCCTCGTGCGCGACACCATGGGCATCGGCTTTCGTCTTCCGATCCAGCTCCACGCGCTCGAACCGGTGTTCCGCTTCCCGGTGCTCGCGCACTGGTCGTTCACCACCAACGAAGGCGCCACCTTCGAGACGCTGTTGCAGGACGTCGACGTGGGCCTGCTCGGCGCCGCGCCGAACCCGAAGCCGAAGAAGGCGCCGCTGCCGGGCCAGCCCGACCCGCTGTCGCCGCCGCCCGCGCCCGAGGGGCCGGAGGTCGTCGAGACCGGCCACGTCGGCCTCGACCACACGACGCGCCGCGGCGACGCCGTGCGCGCCTGGTACCGCGCGCCTTGCGTGCCGTTCCCGACGCCGCGCCACGGTGGCACCGTGAAGGACGCTGCGGCCACCGAGCCGCTGCCGCTCGCCCACAGTGCCGATCAACTGCGCCGCACGATCCCCGACGGCCGCGAAGACCTCGCGCTCGCGGCGGCGTTCGAGATCGGCCGCCTGCTCGCGCTGTCGCAGCTGTCGGTGGTGTCGGCGCTGATGCGCTTTCGCGCCGAGCAGTTCGGCGCCGGGCGCGTTCGCGAGCTGCTGGCGCAGGTGCTGAACGTCCCGCTGCCGGGGCTGGCCGGCGCGGCGCACACCCGGCCCGACCTCGGCCGCTTCGTCGCCCTCGAGATGGTGGGCACGCTCGCCAAGAGCCCGGCCGCGATGCTCGGCCCGCGTCGTCCGGTCGCCGACCCCGGCCGCCCGCTGGCCGTGAACGGCGAACTCGACGCGGTGATCGCAGCCGGCCTCGGCATCGACCTGGCGGCGCTGAACAAGCGCGCCGCGAGCGTCGGCGCGCTCGCCGCGCTCGAGCAGACTGCCGTGCCGCTGGCATTGAAGCCTGGCGAGCAACCCAAGCCCGACGCCGCGCTGCCGGCGCTGAAGAACGCGCTGCAAGGCGAACTCGCGCGCACGCTAGGCGTGGCGGTGCCGCAGGCCTCGGTCGGCGGCGGCGTGATCGGCGGTGGCACCATCGTCCGCGGCCGCGCCGAGCGGCCGCGTGCCGCCGAGCCCGATCCGCTCGACCGCCTCATCGCCGCGGCGGCCGAAGACGGCGACGACGAAGAGGAGGGCCCGCGATGAAATCCTTCATCGGCGCGCAGGTGGCGCTGCAAGCGACCATCAAGGCGGCCAAGCTCTACGCCGACGTCGCCACCGACGACGACCCCGACGACGGCTTGCACGTGGTGCCGGGCGAGCTGCGCCGCTTTCTCGCCCGCCTGCGGCTGCTGCACGGCGTGCCGTTCTCGTACCTCGTGCCGGACGCCGAGCTGCTGCCACCGGAGTCGATGCGCTTCTTCTACATCGACCGCGCCTGGACCGATGCACTCGTGCAGGGCGCGCTCTCGGTCGGCACCGTGTCCACCGCCGACCGCGCGCAGCTGGAGGCGGTGTATCCGCACATCCGCACCGAGGTCGACGAGGCGGAACGAACGATCCGGCGCCCCCCCGGGCAGGACCGGCTCGAAGGCGCGGCCAGCACGATCACGGGCTTCCTGATGCGATCGCGCGCGGTGTCGGGCTGGCCCAACCTGCACGTTCGCGCCTACGCGGTCGACGTCGTGGCCGACGACGCGCTCACCACGGCGGCCGAGTCGGACCCGAGCCGCCTGAAGGTGCTGCGCATGGAGCGCCTGGCGCCGGCGGTGCTGCTGGTGCTGATCGACGGCGTGCCTGCGGTCGTGCACGTGGAAGAGCCGCGCCAGGGCATCCAGTTCGGCGCCCGGCTCGACGCCAACGCGCCGCCGGCGCAGCGCCGCGCGCGCGTGCGCTTTCGCAACAAGAACACCGGCAACCTGATCGGTGCGGCGAACGCGCCGCTCACCGATGCCAATTCGGTGGAAGTGCCGTTCCGCGCCGGCGCGCCGGGTGTGATCGACCTCGCCACGCTGCGCCAGCGGCTGGCCGCGAAGGCGCCGCCGGTCGCGCCGACGCTGGCGCCGAACGAGTTCGCGCTGCAGATGCTGCGCTTCCCCTACCGGCAGGTGTTCGGCGATCCCGACAACAAGGAGGGTACAAAGTTCTTCGGCCTCGATACCTTCAAGCCCACCGTGTCGCTCGTGAAGTGGCAGGCCGCGGTGAAGACGAACCTGGGGCTGTGATGGCGGCGGCAAAGAAGGCGGCCAAGACCGCGGCCAAGAAGGGGGCCAAGAAAGTGGCCAAGAAGGCGGCGAAGAAGGTCGCGAAGAAGGCGGCCGCCGCGCGGCCGGCTCCCGCATTCAGCCCCGACGTCATTCGCGAGGCCGTGCGCGGCAAGCGGTTCCTCGCCGCCGACCGCGCGGCGCTCGACCTGACCGAGATCGCCACCTGGGACCGCTACCTGCTGCGCGAGAGCCGGCTGCTGGTGCCGATGGACGTGCAGGCGCTGTACGTGCCGCCCAACGGCAGCGAGCCGATGGTGCGGCTGCCGATGCTCGTCGCCAACGTCGGCGCGAGCCCGGTCACCGACCCCGAGGCCGGCCTGCCCGACCCCTTCGACGCCGGCCTGCCGCGCCCCGCGGGCGTGCACCTGCACTGGGCGATGCCCGACGCGCTGCTGCGCGGCACCTTCACCGACCGCGCAGACGCCGGCGCCAACCGGCTCGGGCTGCCGGCGCTGCCCGACCGCTTCGTCGTGTTGCGCATCGTCCTGCCCAAGGGCGCAGTCGATCCGGTGCTGACTGGCTGGGTGATCGAGGCCGACCGCGCGCTGGCGGTGCCGCTCGCGCAATGGGCCGAAGGCAACGCGGCGGCGGCGTCCGCCGCCGCGGCCGGCGCGCCGATCGCCCGCAAGGAGCTCACCGGCACCGTCGGCGGCGGCCTCGCCTGGTCGGGTGTGTACGACGCGGTGCTCAACCGCTTCGCCTTCCACGATCCGTTGTCGGACATCGCCGCCGTCGCGCCGCAGGGCGTCGACGGCGACAGCGCCGCGTACCTCGTCGCCGGCTGGTGGAGCGAGGCCGCGCTCGACCCGCTCGACGCGGCGCGCAACGACACGAGCCTGCACGAGCTGCTCGAGCGCCTGCGCTGGCGCCTGATGTACGAGTGGGGCGACGAGAGCGCCAGCCGCTCGCAGCAGGAGCAGCAGGACGAACTGCGCCGCTCGCTCGGGCTGCAGA
>DATNCU010000041.1:0-4492 GCA_035607145.1 Thermoanaerobaculia bacterium | reverse complement strand
GCGTCGACTCCTCGGCGCGCAACCGCCGCCCCACCTCGTAGCCGTCGAGGCCGGGCAAGCCGATGTCGAGAAGCACCACCTCGGGGCACTCCTCAGCCGCCAATGCGAGGCCGCTCGGGCCGTCGTGGGCTACGCGCACCGTGTGCCCCCACAGCCGCAGCAGCTCGGCGAGGCTCTCGGCGCCCTCGACGTTGTCGTCCACGACGAGCACCTGCCGGGCCGGCAATTCCACCAACTGCTTCGGCCGCTCAGCGGGCGCCACCACCGGCGCCGCCGCGTGCAGCGGCAGCTGCACCTCGAACTCGCTCCCCTTCCCCTCGCCGTCGCTCCGCGCCGTCACCTTGCCGCCGTGCATCTCCACCAGCTGCCGCACCAGCGTCAGGCCGATGCCGAGCCCGCCCTGCGAGCGGTCGAGCGCCTGCGCCGATTGCATGAAGAGGTCGAAGACGCGGCCCAGCAGGTCGGGCGGCAGCCCGATGCCGTCGTCGCGCACGCGCAGCACAGCGCGCTCACCGCGCCGCTCGACCTTGACGCTGACGTGGCCGCCCGGCGGCGTGTACTTGTTGGCATTGGCGAGCAGGTTCACCACCACCTGGTCGAGGCGCGTGGCGTCGGCGCGCACCGGCACCGCCTCCGCCGGCAGCTCGACGTGCAGCTTCTGGCCGCGCTCGTCGAAGCGCGGCCGCACGTTGTCGACGGCGTGCGACACGACGCTGCGCAGGTCGAGCGGCTGCAGCCGCAGCTCGATGCGGCCGCGGGTGATGCGGGCGACGTCGAGCAGGTCGTCCACCAGCCGCACGATGTGGCCGATCTGCCGCTCCATGATGGCGAGCGCGCGCTCGCTGCGCTCGCGGTCGTCGCCGGCGATGCGCAGCAGCTGTAGCGAGGTGGCCACCGGCGACAGCGGGTTGCGCAGCTCATGCGCGAGCATGGCGAGGAACTCGTCCTTGCGGCGGTCGGCTTCGCGCAGCTCGGCGTAGAGCGCGGCGTTGTCGAGCGCCAGCGCGGCGCGCCGCGCCAGCTCCTCGGCGAGGTTGCTGGCCTGGCGGTCGAAGCCGTCGGCGCCGCCGCGCGCCAGCACCAGGGCGCCCAGCGTCTTGCCGCGGGCGCGCAGCGGCAGCAGCAGCGCGCTGGTGCCGCCCACCGCGCGCAGCAGCGCGCCGAGGCCGGCGCCGCCCGCCACCGTCGAGCCGAGCGGCTCGGTGAGCAGAAGCGGCTGCTCGAGGCTGTCGCCGTCGACGACCAGCGGTCCCGCCGCCGTGGCGAGCTCGCGCAGCCGCGCCTCGTCCGCCTCGACGCGGTGCGCCACCGAGAGCAGCGGCACGCCGCCGCGGTCGAGAAGCGCCACCGACCAGTCGGCGAGGCCGGGGATGCAGCCGCGGGCGATGCGGTCGAGCGTCGGCTGCGGCTCGAGCGACGAGGCGAGCGCGCTGCCGGACTCGGCGAGCAGGCGCAGCGCCCACTCGGCGCGGCGGCGCTCGGCTACCTCCGACTCGAGCTCGCGGTTGGCGGCCGCGAGCTCCACCGAGCGGTCGGCGAGCGCGGCGCCGGTGCTGGTGAGCTCCTGGAAGCGGTCCTCGAGCGCCACCGCCATGCGCCGGAAGTTGCGCGCCAGCGAGTCCACCTCGGCGACGCGGCTGCGCGGCCACGCCGGCGGCTCACCCGAGGCCAGCCGCTCGGGCAGGCCGGTGGTGGCCGCGGCGAGCCGCGCCAGCGAGCGCGCCAGCAGTCCCGACACGGCCGCGGATGCGAGCAGCGAAAGCAGGCACAACGCCAGCAGCGCGCCGAAGGCCTGCAGGTAGCGCTCCTGCAGGAACTGCTGCAGCGGCGCCACCGGCAGCTCGACGCGCAGCCGCCAGGGCGGCGAGCCGACGGCGATCTCGTGGCCGTAGACCGAGGACCGCCAGCGGTTGATCGGCGGCTCGCCCGGCGGCTCGCCGAAGCGCTGGTAGCGGCCGTCGCCGAGCGGCCGCACCTCGCCCTCGACCCGGTACGACGAGAGCGGCAGCATCCCCGGCACGGTCGAGGCGATCACCACGCCATCGGCATCGGTGAGCGTCAGCTGCGCTTCTTGGCTGGGCGCGTAGAGCTGGAGCAGACCCCGCAGCTGCTTGAGGTCGAGCGCGCCGACAGCGACGGCGGCGGCGACGTTGCCGCGCACCACCGGCGCGGCGATCGCCACCACCGGCTCGCGGCGGCCGAGGGCGCCGCGAAAGACGCTGGTCACCACCGGACGCAGCTTGTCGCGCGCGGCGGCGAGCCACGGTCGCCCGGCCATCGAGATCCCCGCCTGCGGCACGCCCGCGGCGTCGGTCGCCGGCGCCACCGCAGTGATCACGCCGGCGCCGTCGGCGACGTAGACGCTGGCGAGCTCGGGGAACATGCGGTGCACGAGCTCCACCTCCGGCTGCAGCGCCGCCGGCTCGAGGCCGCGCTCGCCGGCGCTTCTCGCCAGCTCGACGATGGCGTTGAGGTGGCGGTCGCGCCAGCTGCCGATGCGGCTCGCCAGGCTCGCCGCGGTCTGGTCGAGCTGGCCGCGCAGGTCCGACTCGAGCTTGCGCAGGTCCTGTCGCGTCGACAACGCCACCAGCGCCAACATCGGCACCAACACGGCGGCGACCAGCAGCTCGAAGACCATCTGCCGCAGCGGCACCGTCTGCCGCTCGCCGGCGCCGGCGAGGCGCCCGATCGGCGTGTGGGTGAGCAGCAGGCTGGCGACGAGCGCGTTGCAGATGCCGTTGACGCACTGCTTGAGCACCACCAGCGTCATCGCGGTGGTGCCGCTCTGCAGCACGACGCCGTAGAAGAACGCACCGAGCGGCGCGCCGAGCAGCAACCAGAAGAGCCCGTCGGCGAGCAGCAGGTTCTGCTTGAGGCGCGGCGCCAGCAGCCCCACCACCAGCGCTTCGGCGGTGAGGATCACCGCCGCCCACGGGTGCCCCCAGATGAAGAAGGTGTAGCTCGCGGCTATCGCCGCGGCGGCGGTGCCCCACAGCGGGCCGTAGAGCTGCACCACCAGCAGCGCGAAGATGCTGCCGAAGAGGAACTCGAGGCCGAAGAAGAGCGGGTAGGAGAAGTAGTTGCCGGCGAAGGCGGCGAGGGTGAGGGCGACGTAGACCGGCAAGCTCCGCCCGCTGAGCGGCGTGATCGTGACGGTCGGTCGCTCAGCAGTCGGCGCTCGCCCTTGTCTTGCCGGCGCGCGCTGCTGCTCCACCGCTCGCGATGGTAGCAGGGGCGTACGCTGTCAGTTGTGCGCTGACACTCAGCCGCCGCCGTTGAGCGCTGCCAGCACGCGATCGCGGTCGTAGCTGCTGCCGATCTGTGCCGCGGCGCTGCGATAGGCGGCCGCGAGCTCGCCGTCGAGCTTGGCGGCGCCGGCAACGCTCACCAGCAGCTCGGCGAGGTCGTAGTTGGAGTGGAAGGCGCCGGCGCTCGCGATCACGCGGCGCACGTCGTCGTTCGGCAGCGGCCGCCGCTCGGTCACCGCCTGCAACGTGCGCCGGCGGTCGTAGTCGGAGCTCGACGACTTGGCGAGCGTGTAGAACTGCTCGGGGAGCGCGCGCCCGCGCGGCCAGCGCGCCACCATCGCGGTGAGCAGCTCGGCGCGGTCGTAGTCCGAGCCGATGCTGCGCGCGCAATTGAGGGCGCGCTCCACCGGCGACGGCTCCTTCGCCTGCTTGACCACCTCGACGAGCACGCGGCGCAGGTCGTAGTCGGAGTCGATGGCGGCGCAGGCGGAGCCGAAGGCGCCGCCGACCACGACCCCGGCGCCTTGCGAGCCGAGCGCCGCGATCAGCAGCTCGGCGAGGTCGTAGTCGGACTGCACGCCCTGCGCGGCGAGCTCGACGATTCGGTTGACCTGCTGCGGACCGGGGTGCGCCTGCGCGATGAGCTCGGTCAGGTAGGTGCGCTGCACGTTGTCGTTGTTGATGAGGCGGCTCTCGGCGAACACGGCCTCGAAGCCGCCGCGCGCGAGCAGGCGGGCGACGCGGCCCTCGGCATCGATGCCGGTCTGGCGGAACACCTCCGGCAGCAGCCTCGCGAGCCAGCTCTTCGCCGCCTCGTCGAAGGGGTGCTCGTGGCCGTCGAGCTCGAAGGAGATCTGCGGCGCACCGCCAGGGCCGCCCTCGGCGATGAGCTCGCGCTCGACGCCGCGACGGCGCTCGAGGATGCGCAGCCGGCCGCGGGGCGAGACTCGCGCCACGGAGCGCTCGTCGGCGCTGAACTCGACCTTGCCCTCGAGGTCGATGTCGAGACGGCAGCCGCCTTCGCGGACGCGGATCGTCCAGTCGTCGTCGTCGCCGACGTTGATGCTCATGGAGCGGTGCGTCGAGCCGCCGGGGCTGCAGGAGGGATCGTCGAAGTCGAAGCCGCCGGCGGGAGCGGGCGGGGCGGGCGGCGCCGGAGGTGCGGGCGGAGCGGGCGGCGCCGGCGGCGCTGCGGGCGCCGGAGGAGCCGCGTGCGGCGCCGCCGCGCGGGGAGCGGCGGGAGG
>DATNCU010000033.1:0-9029 GCA_035607145.1 Thermoanaerobaculia bacterium | reverse complement strand
AGTTTCGCCTGGATCAGCCCGGCCTTCTGTGCGGCGGCGGCGAGGACGCCATCACTGGCGCTTTCGATCGTGATCCCCGTCGGCAGGAACAGCGACGCGTTGATCGCCAGCATGATGAAGGTGATGAGCGCGACGCCGGTGACGCCGTAGGTCTCGAAGCCGTCGGCGGTGGGGCCGACCGAGTCGCCGGCGTTGTCACCGGTGCAGTCGGCGATGACGCCGGGGTTGCGGGCGTCGTCTTCCTTGATGTCGAAGACGATCTTCATGAGGTCGGAGCCGATGTCGGCGATCTTGGTGAAGATGCCGCCGGCGATGCGCAGCGCGGAGGCGCCGAGTGACTCACCGATCGCGAAGCCGATGAAGCAGGCGCCGGCGTAGTCACCCGGGATGAAGAGCAGGATGCCGAGCATCAGCACGAGCTCGACCGAGATCAGCAGCATGCCGATCGACCTGCCGGCCTTGAGCGGGATGTCGTAGGTGGGGAACGGCTTGCCGCGCAGGCTGGCGAACGCCGACCGCGAGTTGGCGAAGGTGTTGATGCGGATGCCGAACCAGGCGACGCCGTAGCTGCCGGCGATGCCGATGAGGCTCATCAGCAGGATGATCGCAACGCGGGTGGCGTCGAAGTGCCGCAGCCAGCCGAAGTACACCACCATGATGGTGCCGATGAAGACCTCGAGCAGGAGGATGAACTTGCCCTGGGTGACGAGGTAGGTCTTGCAGGTCTCGTAGATGAGCTCCGAGATCTCGCGCATCGACTTGTGCACCGGCAGGTTCTCGAGCTGCTTGTACATGACGAGCCCGAAGAGCAGGCCGAGCACGCAGATGGCGAGGCCGTAGAGCAGCAGGGTGTGGCCGCTGATGTTGAAGAAGCTCTGGCTGCCGAGGTCGGGCACCACCAGCTCGGCCTCGCTGGCATGCGCCATGGAAGCGCCGGCGAGGGCGAGGAGCAGAGTGAGGGCGCAGAGGCCCAGGGCACGGCGGCAGACGGATCGATGCATGAGTCGGTCCTCCCGGATCGGATTCACGGTCGCCCGCGTTCCCGGACCTGCGGCGGCCGCAGTGCGGCGCCTAGATCAGCGGTGGTGGCGGGGATGGAACGCTGCGTGGGGAACCCGCGGCCCGAGCACGCCGGCCGGTGCCGGAGCTAGCGGATCGCGAGGCCGGAAAAGAGCGGCCGGATGGTACCACGGGCCGCCCGCGCGCTGTCGGTCCGGGGCCCGACGTGGGGCCCCGCCTGCCGGGGGGTATTCCGTCCGTGCTCGGCGAGGACGCCTGCGCGCGGGCGGGAGCCCTCCCCCCGGCGCGCCCCATGTCGTGGCTTATGCCAGCGAGCGCTGGGGAGATGATCCGAGCCGGGGGGAGAGTTTGGAGGTCGGGCCTACTTCTTCTTCGCCACGATCTCCATCATCTGGAACTCCTTGCCGTCCGGCCCCGGCCCGTACATCACCAGCTTGAAGCTGCTGGCGTCCACCCACGAGAGCTCCGAGCGCATCGTCATCTTCTTGCCGCTCATCGGGTCGAAGGTGTCGCCGCTGTACTTGCAGACGCCCGCGGCGTCGCAGCTGCCGGTCGAGTACCACATGCCGGTGCTCATGTTGTCGTACCAGGTGTTCTGGTACATCTTGCCGACGTTGTCGTAGGCGGTGGTGCCGCGGCCCTCGAAGGGCTGCCCCATCATCGAGCCCTTCCAGTCCTCGACCAGGTAGCGGCCGCCGAAGGCGGTCTCGCCGTGCATGGTGCCGGTGGACTCCATGGGCGGCGCGCCCGGCGCCATCCAGGCCTTGTTGGTGAAGGTCCAGTCGCCGGCGAACTTGGCGAGGCCTTCGTGCTCGGGGCCCGGCGACATCGCCTTCTGCCAGGCCGCCATCTCCTCGGCGCTGGGGCCGCCGGCGGGAGCGGCGTCGTGCTGGTGCTCGGTGTGCTGGCTGGCGAGCGCGGGGACGGCGGCGACGAGCAGGCTCAAGGCAAAGGCGGTCATGCGGATCTTCATCGCAGGGTCGCTCCTTAGGTAGTTCCGCGGCAGCCTACCGCAGCCATTTACGCCTGCCAACCGCCGTTCGTCCCACCGCACCCACCGCCGCCGGCTCGTTGCTTTCGCCCGCGCAGCCCCGCGGCTATGATCCGCCTCCGCAACCCGACAACGCTGGAGGAGCCCGCATGGCGCAACCCGCAGGTACGGTGGAATCGGCCTCGGGAACGGTCGACCGCGGCTCCGGACAAAACAGCGGTTTCGTGCGCGAGCTCGGCCTGCTCGACTCGACGATGATCGTCGCCGGGTCGATGATCGGCTCGGGCATCTTCATCGTCTCGGCCGACATCGCGCGCCAGGTGGGATCGTCCGGCTGGCTGCTCGCCACCTGGATCATCACCGGTCTGCTCACCATCGGCGCGGCGCTCTCCTACGGCGAGCTCGCGGCGATGATGCCGAAGGCGGGCGGCCAGTACGTCTACCTGCGCGAGGCGTTCTCGCCGCTGTGGGGCTTCCTCTACGGCTGGGCGCTGCTGCTGGTCATCCAGTCGGGGACGATCGCCGCGGTGGCGGTCGGGTTCGCGCGCTACTTCGGCGTGCTGGTGCCCTGGATCTCCCCCACCAACTGGCTGCTGCGGCCGATCGACGTCTCGCACGGCTACGCCATCAGCCTCTCGACGCAGCAGCTGGTGGCGATCGTGATGGTGATCTTCCTCACCTTCCTCAACACCCGCGGCATCCGCCTCGGCAAGCTGATCCAGAACGTCTTCACCTCGGCGAAGACCTTGTCGCTCGCGGCGCTCATCGTGCTCGGCATCCTGGTCGGCAACAACGCCGATGCGATCGCCGCCAACTTCTCGGCGATGTGGACGCCGGTCAACCCGGCGACGATCTCTCCAGAGGTGGGCGGGCTGCCCAGCCTCACCGCCGCCGCCGGAGCGCTCGGCCTGCTGGTGGCGTTGTGCGTGGCGCAGGTGGGGTCGCTGTTCTCCTCCGACGCCTGGAACAACATCACCTTCACCGCCGGCGAGGTGAAGGACCCCAAGCGCAACATCCCGCTCTCGCTCGCCTACGGCACGCTGCTGGTGACGGTGCTCTACTGCCTCGCCAACGTCGCCTACCTCTGCACGCTCACGCTCGAGCAGATCCGCACCGCGCCCGACGACCGCGTGGCCACCGCGGCGCTGTCGGTGATCTTCGGCCCGGCGGGGGCGGCGATCATGGCGGTGGCGATCATCATCTCGACCTTCGGCTGCAACAACGGCTTGATCCTCGCCGGCGCCCGCGTCTACTACGCGATGGCGAAGGACTCGCTGTTCTTCAAGAAGACCGCCGTGCTCAACGAGCGCCACGTACCGTCGTTCGCGCTCGTCGTGCAGTGCATCGTCACCTGCCTCATCGTGCTGCCGCGCACCCGGACCTACGAGGGCGGGGTGCCGAAGATCGACCCGACGCTCAACGAGCCGGTCTACGGCAACCTCTACGGCCAGCTGCTCGACTGGGTGGTCTTCGCGGTGCTCATCTTCTACGTGCTGACGATCGCCGGCCTCTTCGTGCTGCGCAAGAAGCGGCCGGACGCCGAGCGGCCATACCGTGCCTTCGGCTACCCGCTGGTGCCCGGCCTCTACATGGTCGCCGCCTCGACCATCGCCCTCGTGCTGCTGCTCTACCGCACCAAGACGAGCCTGCCCGGCCTCGCCATCGTGCTCACCGGCGTGCCCGTCTACTGGCTGTGGAAGCGGCGGGCTACGGCCACGGGCGGGTGAGCCGAGCCGGCCGCCACGTCGGTCGCGGCGCCGTTCGCGGCGCCGCGGGAGCCGCTCGTGCCGCGGGGCTGTTCACCGCCCCCGGCTTTGTGGCAAAGTCCGCAGGCATTCACGCCCCCCAGCCCTCTAACGCCCCAGAGGCCGCCGGCAGCGAACGACTCACGCGGAGGAACACCGAATGTCGTTGATGCGCACCAAGCCCATCGAACAGCTGCTCGCCGAAGGCGCCGAGCACGACACCGTCGTCGTCAGCCAGGGCGGCGAGATCATCGGCGAGGCGACGCTGAAGCGCACGCTCGGCCCGTGGGCGCTCATCGCCCTCGGCATCGGCGCCATCATCGGCGCCGGCCTCTTCGTGCGCACCGCCGCGGCCATCGCCGACCGCTCCGGCCCCTCGGTGGTGCTCGCCTTCATCGTCGCCGGCGTCGGCTGCGCCTTCGCCGGCCTCTGCTACGCCGAGTTCGCCTCGATGATCCCCATCGCCGGCTCCGCGTACACCTACTCGTACGCGACGATGGGCGAGTTGCTCGCCTGGATCATCGGCTGGGACCTGGTGCTCGAGTACGCCGTCGGCGCCGCCACCGTGGCCATTGCCTGGAGCGAGTACTTCAACCGCGTGCTCGGCTTCTTCGGCCTCCACATCCCTTACGAGTGGACGCACTCGCCGTTCGAGAAGATGGCGATGGATTCCACCGGCACGGCGATGGTGCCGGTCAACGGCATCATGAACCTGCCGGCGATCGGCATCCTGCTGCTGCTCACGGCGCTGCTGGTGCGCGGCACCCGCGAGTCGGCCTTCGTCAACAACCTCATCGTCATCACCAAGGTCACCATCGTGCTGATGGTGATCGTGCTGGGCTGGAAGTACATCAACCCCGCCAACCACACCCCGTTCATCCCCGAGCCCACCCTCTACACGACGCCACAGGGGATCGTCCACCACTACGGCGGCATCATGGGCATCCTCGGCGCCGCCGGCGTCGTCTTCTTCGCCTTCATCGGCTTCGACGCCGTCTCCACCTGCGCGCAGGAGGCGAAGAACCCCAAGCGCGACATGCCGATCGGCATCCTCGGGTCGCTGGTCATCTGCACGTTCCTCTACGTGCTCTTCTCCTACGTGCTCTCCGGCATCGCCACCGTCGATGACTTCCGCACCGCCGGCCGCGAAGCCTCGGTCGCCTACGCCATCACCAAGTACATGCCGGGCTACGCGTGGCTGTCGAACTTCGTCACCGTCGCCATCCTCGCTGGCTTCTCGTCGGTGATCCTGGTCATGCTGCTCGGCCAGTCGCGCGTCTTCTTCTCGATGAGCCGCGACGGCTTGGTGCCCAAGGTCTTCTCCGACGTGCACCCGCGCTTCAAGACGCCGTACAAGTCCAACTGGCTGTTCTTCGTCTTCACCGCCCTGTTCGCGGCCTTCATCCCCGGCGACGTCGTCGGCGAGATGACCAGCATCGGCACGCTCTTCGCGTTCATCCTGGTGTGCGCAGGCGTCTGGCTCATGCGCCGGCGGCGCCCGGACATCCCGCGCGGCTTCACCGTTCCGGCGTTGCCGGTGGTCGCCATCCTCGGCATCATCGTCTGCGGCTCGATGATCTACGGCCTGGGCTGGACGAACTGGCTGCGGTTGGGCGGCTGGCTGGTGATCGGGCTCGTCTTCTACTTCGCGTACGGGGTCAAGAAGAGCAAGCTGGCCCAGGCCGGCAGATAGCGGCACCTACCGGCCCTCGCCCTGGCGAGGCGCTGGCGCATCACGAGGCGGCCGCCCACGGGGGCGGCCGTCGTCGTTCTCGCCGTTGCCGGCCCCACGCAGTCCGCAGGACGGCGCCGCGCCCGCCCCTGACCGCGCCGCTGGGCGATGACAGAATCCGCCGCGATGCGCGGACGACTTCGGCCTCGACGCCTCGCCCTCATCTTTCCTCTCCTCCTCGCCGGCGGCCTTCTCGTCGCGGCACCGCTTGCCGCCGAGCCCGACCCGCTGCAACCCGCCGGCAGCGGCGGCATCGCTGAGCTGTCGCGCGACCTCGACCGCCTGGCGCAGCACCGGCGGCTGCTGATCCTCGGCGCCCACCCCGACGACGAGGACGACACGCTGCTGTCGGTCGCCTCGCTCGGCGACGGCACCGAGGTCGCCTACCTCTCGCTCACCCGCGGCGAGGGTGGGCAGAACGTCATCGGCGACGAGCTCGGCGAATCCCTCGGCGTGCTGCGCAGCGAGGAGCTGCTCGCCGGCCGCCGCATCGACCGCGGCCGCCAGCTCTTCACCCGCGCTTACGACTTCGGCTACACCGAGTCGATGGCGGAAGGCTTCGCGCGCTGGCCGCGCGAGGAGCTGCTCGTCGACGTGGTGCGCGCCATCCGCCGCTTCCGCCCGCAGGTGGTGGTGGCCGTCTTCCCGCCCGACGAGCGCGCCGGTCACGGCCAGCACCAGGTCTCGGGCGCGCTCGCCGACGAGGCGCTGCGGGTGGCCGGCGACCCCGCGGCGCTGCCGCAGCTGCAGGCGGAAGGGCTCGCGCCGTGGCAGCCCGAGGCGTTCTTCCGCGAGGCGTGGCGCGATCCGACGACCGCCACGGTGAAGCTCTCGAGCCAGCGGCTCGACCCGGTCACCGGCCACACGCTGTTTCAGATCGCCATGGAGGTGCGGAGCCTCCACCGCTCGCAGAGCGAGGGGCAGCTGCAGGCGCTCGAGGGGCGGCCGGTGAACCTGCGCCGCGAGGCGCCGGCGGTGGAGGGCGAGGACGCGCTGTTCGCGGGCGTCGACACGCAGCTGACCGCGCTCGCGCGGCTGTTCCCGGCCGGCGCGGAAGCGGACCAGCTGCAGGGCTTGCTCGGCGATGTGGAGACCGCTGTCGGCGAGGCGCGGCGCGGCCTAGCGCCCGGGCACCTCGGCGACGCGGTGACGCCGCTTGCGCGCGCGTTGCGCGATCTGCGCGAGGCGCGGGTGGTGCTGGACACTCTTCCGGCGGCCGGCGATAGCGGCGGCCACGTCGCCGCCTTCCTCGCCGAGAAGGAAGCGGTCGCGAGCGAGGCGCTGGCCGCGGCGCTGGGGCTGGTGGTCGACGCCACCGCCGAGCGGACCGACGTGGTGCCCGGCAGCGAGCTCGCGGTGACGGCGCGCGTGCTCGATGGCGGCGCGATGCCGTTGCGGCTGCGCTCGCTGACGCTGGAGAGCCCCGCCGGTTGGACGCTGCCCGTTGCCGTGTCGCTCCATCCCGAGCCGCCGGCGTCGGCGGCGGATGGCGCGACCACTGGTGTCGCCGCTCCAGCAACCGCTCCGGCGTCAGCCACGACCGCGCCGGCCGACGTTGCGGCCGCAGCGGCACCCGCACCGCCTTCGGGCGCGGCCGCCGGCAGCGCCAACCCGCTCGGCACACCCTCTCAGCCGACGCCCTTCGCGCCGCTGACCGAGCCGCCGCCTGTAGAGCAGCTCGCTCCGGAGCCGCCGCCGATCGAGCCACCGCCCGATCCCACCGTCCTCCTCGCACCGGGTGCGCTCCTCTCGCTCCCGGCCCGCATTACCGTCGACGCCGCCGCGACGCCCACCGCACCCTATTTCCTGCAGCACCCGCGGCAAGGCGACCTGTACGACTGGGAGAACGTGCCGGCCGCCATTCGCGGTGAGCCCTTCGAGCCGCCGCCGCTGCTGCTGCGCGCCGAGCTCGAGCTGGAGAGCGACGGCGAAGCGCCGCTGCCGCTCACCCTCACCCGCGAAGTGGTGTCGACCTCGCGCAGCCTCTCGCGCGGCGAGGTGCGGCGGCCGCTGCGCGCGGTGCCCGCCGTCGAAGTCTCGGTGGCGCAGGGGCTCCTCCCCTGGCCGCTCGCCGACACCGCGCCGCGTCATCTGCGGGTCACGCTCGACGCCCACGCGGCGGTCGAGGGTCAGCTCAGCGTCCTCGTCCCCGAGGGCTGGCCGGCGGTGCCGCTGCAGCCCTTCCAGCTGCCCGCGGGCGAGCAGAGGACCTTCGAGCTTCCCGTCGCACCGCCCGCGCCGCTCGCCGCCGGCCGCACCGCGCTCGAGGTCGGCGCCATCACCTTCGCCGGCGGCCGCTACTGGCAGTCCTACCCGCTCGTCGATTACGACCACGTGCGGCCGCGGCCCATCCCGACGCCGGCGCGGGTGGCGATCTCCGCCTTCCCGCTCGAGCTGCCGAAGCTCAACGCCGTGGGCTACGTGCGCGGCGCTGCCGACCAGGAGCCCGAGGCGCTGCTCGCGGTGGGCGTGCCGCTCGAGGTGCTGGCGCCCGCCGACCTGCTGGCGCGCGACCTCGGCGCCTTCGACGCCCTCGTCATCGGCCCGCGCGCCTACGACGCGGCTCCCGAGCTCGCCGCCGCCAACTCGCGGCTGCAGGACTTCGTGCGCGAAGGCGGCCTGCTGATCGTGCAGTCGCAGCGCGCCGACTACTTCACGAGGAAGCTCGCGCCGCTGCCGCTCGAGATGGCGCGCGGCAACGCCACGCGCACCACCGACGAGACCGCCGCGGTGCGTCTGTTGCAGCCCGAGCACGCGGCGTTCACCACGCCGAACCTGCTCGAAGCGAGCGACTGGGAAGGCTGGGTGCAGGAGCGCGGCCTCTACTACCCGCAGACCTGGGACGAGGCATACGTGCCGCTGATCGCCATGGCCGATCCCGGCAAGCCCGAGCTCACCGGCGCGCTGCTGGTAGCGACGTACGGGCAGGGGACGTTCATCTACACCGGGCTCGCGTTCTTCCGCCAGCTGCCGGTCGGCGTGCCGGGCGCCTATCGGTTGTTCGCCAACCTGCTCGCGCTCGCCAAGCCGCGCGTGCAGAGCGAGGACATTCCGTGAGGCGGGCGGCGCTCGTCGCGCTCGCAGTGGCGGCGCTCGTCGCCTGCAACCGCGACGCGCGCACGCCGCTCGTCCTCTACTCGCCGCACGGGCGCGACCTGCTGCAGCTGTTCGAGCAGACCTACGAGAAGGCGCACCCGGAGGTCGACGTGCGCTGGCTCGACATGGGCTCGCAGGACGTCTACGACCGCGTGCGTTCGGAAGCGGCCAACCCGCAGGCCGACGTCTGGTTCGGCGGCCCCGACACCATCTTCGCGCGCGGCGCCGCCGAGGGTCTCCTGCAGCCGCACCGGCCGCCGTGGGCGACCGCGCTCACCGCCGACTGCCGCGAGCCGAAGGACCTCTACTTCTGCCTCTACCTCACCGCGCCGGTGCTGGTCTACAACCGCGACGCGGTGCCCGCCGCCGACGCGCCGGCCGATTGGGAAGACCTCCTGGCGCCGCGCTGGAAGGGCAAGGTGCTCATCCGCGACCCGCTCGCCTC
>DATNCU010000023.1:0-5536 GCA_035607145.1 Thermoanaerobaculia bacterium | reverse complement strand
GACCGCGTGCAGGGCGAGCTCGACGGCCGCCTCGCCAAGGTGGTCAACCGCCTCGGCATCCCCAACCAGGACCAGATCCGCCTCCTCACCGAGCGCGTCGCCGAGCTGACCCGCAAGGTCGAGGGGCTGCAGAAGTCGACCGCCAAAGCCGCCGCCCAGGCCGGCTGAGACTCATAGCGATTGGACCCGCCGGCTGGTTACGGTCGGCGGCATTCATAGGGCGAGGCGCCTCGGCTCCTCGCCCGTTTCTTTTCTCGGCGAACGCGCTAGAGGATGAAGACCAGCGAGGCGAAGCGCGCCAGCAGCCCGCTCCACATGCGGTGCCGCAGCAGCTGCCAGGGCGACGCCTCCGGCACCTCGGCCGCCGCCAGCGCCGGCACCTGCGCCACCACCCGCGAGCCCAGCCTCACCACGACGCGGCCCAGCGGGTCCCCCTTCTCGATCGGCGCCGGCTGCCGCTCCAGCGACACCAGCCGCTGCAAGGTGTGCGGCTGATCGCGCCGCACCACGAACCGCGCGTCCTTCGCCGCGCTCACCGGCACTGTGGCGTAGGTACCGCCCCACACCGGCGCCCGCTGCACCAGCACCTCGCCGGCGCGCACCGGCACCAGCAGCTGGTAGTGGTCGAAGGCGTCCTCGAGCAGCGCCTCGGCGGAGTCGAAACGGTCGAGGCGGTGCGGCGAGCCCATCACCACCGCGATGAGCTCCATGCCATCGCGCCGCGCCGAGGCGGTGACGCAGAAGTCGGCCCCCACGTGGTAGCCGGTCTTGATGCCGGTGGCGAAGGCGTAGCGGCCGAGCAGGCGGTTGGGGTTGAAGAGCTCGAACTCGCCGTGGCGGAAGGGCGCGAGCCGCGTCGACACCAGCAGCCGCAGCTCCGGGTAGCGCAGCACCTCGGCGCCCATGCGCGCGAGGTCCATCGGCGACGAGCGGTCCTCGGGCACGCCGGTGTCGCTCGTCGGCAAGCCGTGCGGCGTGTAGACCTCGGTGTCGGCGAGCCCCAGCGCGCGCGCCTTGTCGCGCATGCGTTGCACGTAGGCCTCGCGCGAGCCGGCGATCCCTTCGGCCAGCGCCGCGGCGGCGTCGTTGGCCGACTTGACCATCATCGCCGTGACCAGGTCGCGAACGGTGAACACCTCGCCCGCCTCGAGGTAGACCTGCGAGCCTTCCACCAACGCCGCCTCGCGCGAGACGCGCACCGGCGTGTCCCAGGTCACCTCGCCGCGCCCGATGGCGTCCATCGCCACCAGCGCGTTGAGCATCTTGATCATCGAGGCGGTGGGCAGCTGCAGGTGGGGGTCGCGGGCGTAGAGCACCGTCCAGGTGGTCGGCTCGATCACCACCGCGGCGCGGTAGGAAACCGCCGCGTGGCCCGGAGCCGCCGCGGTGATGGCGGCGAGCAGGGCGACGGCGACGAGTGTGCGGCGGAGAACCAGTGGGCGATGGACGGTGGTAACCCTCACGGCGGCCACACGATGCAGCATCGCTGCCAGATCCGCAACCGGCTGTTTCACAGCGGCGGCCAGGCACGGGCCCCAGTGCCGCGACGAACGCCGGAGCGCGGGCGTACAATACGGACAAGGTCCCGATATGCGCCGCCGCGCCGCCCTCGCCCTGCTGGCCGTCGCCGTCGCGCTACCGCTCCGCGCCGACACCGTGCGGCTCAAGAACGGCCGCGCCTACGAAGGCGTCATCGCCGAGCGCGTCGCGCAGGGGGTGCGAGTGCAGCTCGCGTTCGGCTACATCGTCATCCCCGCCGAGCAGGTGGTCGGGATCGAGAAGGCGCCGTCGGCGCTCGCGAGCTACCTCGAGCGCAAGGCCGCCCTCGAGTCGCGGCCCGCGACGACGGCGGGCGACTGGCTCGAGCTGGCGCGCTGGGCGAAGGTGCACGACTTCCCGAGCGCGTCGCGCGAGGCGGCCCTGCTCGCCGCCGAGCTCGACCCGCGGCTGCCCGGCCTCGACGCCCTGCTGCGCCCGCTGGGCCTCGTCTACGAAGAGGCGCTCGGCCGCTGGATCCCCTTCGCCGAGTCGATGGCGCGGCGCGGGCTCGTGCCCTGGAACGGCGAATGGATCACCGTCGCCGAGCAGCGCGAGCGGCGCGAAGAGCAGGAGCGGCAGCACGCCGCGCGCGCGCAGGAGGCGGCGAGCCGGCGGCTCGCCGAGGCGGCCGAGGCGATGCGGCGCACCGAAGAGCGCGTGGCCCAGCGCGAGGAGATGCGGTTGCGTGAGGCGATGCTGGCCGCCAACAGCTACCCGGTCGTCTACGGTCCGGTGATGACCTTCCCCGGCTTCTGGATGCCGCCGGTCGTGGTGGTGGTGAATCCGCCGGCGCCCGGGCAACCGGCTCCGCCCGGCCAGCAGCCGCCGATGCAGGTCGAGCCGCGCAACACTTACGGGCGCCTGCAGTCACGACAGCCGGGCAGCCTGCTGCCGCCCTACGGCGAGCCCATCGTGGCGCCCGAGCTGCACCACCTGCCGCCGCCGGGCGTCTCGGCCACCAGCAGCGGCAGCTGACAGCGCCTCGCGTCGACCAGCTCGTGGGCGCCGGTCGCAGGGCGAGGCGCAAGCCGCGCCACCACGTCGCAGTTCGCGCGGGGGCGAGCAGCTAACCTTGCCTCCGCATGTCGCTACTCGCCAGCTTGCCCACAGCGCTCGCCTCGGTCTCGCCGCGTCTCCACGAGGCGGATCGCCGCGCCGCGGTGGCGGTAATCGCCCGCGACGGCGCTGACGGCGGCGAGCTGCTCTTCATCCGGCGCGCCGAGCACCCGCTCGACCCCTGGTCGGGGCACATGGCCTTCCCCGGCGGCCTGGTGGACCCCGGCGACGCCGATTCACTGGCGGCGGCGCGGCGCGAGACGCGCGAAGAGCTGGCGCTCGACCTCGACGCCGACGCGGCCCTGCTCGGCCGGCTCTCCGACGTCAAGCCGATGTCGCTGCGCGGCTCGCTCGCCATTTCGCCTTTCGTCTTCGCGTTGCGCGGCGCGCCCGCGCTAGTGCCCAACGACGAAGTGCAGGAGGCGCTGTGGATCCCTTGGCGCTTCTTTGCCGAGAGTGGCAACCGCTCGACGTTCTTCTGGACGCGCAACGGAATCCCCGTGCCGATGCCTTGCTACAAGTGGGGCGAGCGCGTGGTCTGGGGGCTCACCCTGCGGATGGTGGACGAGCTGCTCGAGCTGGTGGACGCCGACGGCTCGCGTTGAGCCGGCGCGCGGAGCGTCGGCCGACGCCGAGCGTCAGGTCGCGCCGAGATCGAGCGGCACCTTGTACGGCGCTCCGGGCACCTCGCGCACCAGCCGCGGCACCAGGTAGCCGGGAAGCTCCGCCATCACGCCGCGCAGAAGCTCGCGGGCGCGCGACTCCCCCACCTCGAAGTGCGCGGCGCCAGCGACGCGGTCGAGGAGGTGGAGGTAGTAGGGCAGCGCGCCGGCGTCGAACAGCGCCCGCGAGAGGTCGCACTGCGCCGCCACAGAGTCGTTGACGCCGGCGAGCAGCACCGCTTGGTTGAGGACCGTGGCGCCCGCCGCGCGCAGGCGGCCGATCGCGGCGACGACGGCGCCGTCGATCTCCTGTGCGTGATTGGCGTGCAGCACCACCACCGTCGACAGCCGCGTACCGCCCAGCCAATCGAGCAGCGCCGCGTCGACGCGCTCCGGCAGCACCACCGGCATCCGCGTGTGCACGCGCAGGCGGCGCAGGTTCGGCACCGCATCGAGTCCTTCAACCAGCCGCGCCAGCTTCTCATCGCTCACAGCAAGCGGATCGCCGCCGGAGAGGATCACCTCTTCGACGCCCGGATTCGCCGCGAGCCAATGCAGCGCGCGATCCCGACCCTCTCCGCGCGGCGCGTGCTCGCCGTACGGGAAGTGGCGCCGGAAACAGTAGCGACAGTGGATGCCGCAGGCGCCGGTCACGAGCAGCAGCGCGCGCCAGCGGTACTTCTGCAGCAGGCCGGGCAGCGGCGAGAACGCCGCCGCCTCGTCGCTCTCCGCCAGCGGATCGATGGAGTAACCAGGCGCGGCCACCAGCTCGGCCGCGGTAGGCAGCACCTGAAGCAACAGCGGATCGGCGGGGTCTCCGGGCCGCATGCGCGCCACGAAGCCGCGCGGCACGCGCAGCGGAAAGTCGCGCGCCGCGGCGGCGGAAGCCTGCAGGTGCGGCGGCAACTCCGCCGCGTCGAGCGCGAGCAGGTCGAGCAGCTCGCCGACGCTGCTCACCGCATCGCCGAGCGCGCGCTGCCATGCAGGAACAAGACGCACGACGCCAGCGTCGGCCACCGAAACGGCGGCCGCGGCCTCGTAAGTCGTCGATGCTTGAGCGTTTGACCCTCGCCGGGCCTCTCGCGCTATCATCCCGCCGACCTTATCCGCCGGCGGTTGCGACCCGCAAACACCTCGCCGCGCGCACCTTCCGATCACCTCACGCTCCGCGCGCGCGGCGCGCGTCCCCAGGAGAGACGATGGCCACCATCAGCACGAACCAGTTCCGCCCCGGCGTCAAGATCATGATCGAGGGCGACCCCTGCAACATCATCGAGAACGAGTTCGTGAAGCCGGGCAAGGGGCAGGCCTTCAACCGCGTCAAGTACCGCAATCTCAACACCGGCCGCGTCAACGAGAAGAACATCCGCTCGGGCGACACCTTCGAGGCCGCCGACGTCGTCGACACCGACATGCAGTACCTCTACAAGGACGGCTCCGGCTGGCATTTCATGGACCCCGCCACCTACGAGCAGTACATGGCCAGCGAAGCGGCAATGGGTGAGGCGCAGAAGTGGCTCAAGGAGCAGGACGTCTGCTCGGTCACTCTCTACAACGGCCAGCCGATCTCGGTGACGCCCCCCAACTTCGTCAACCTCAAGGTGACCGACACCGACCCCGGCCTGCGCGGCGACACCAGCAGCGGCGGCACCAAGGCCGCGACGATGGAGACCGGCGCCGTCATCCGCGTGCCGCTGTTCATCAACGTCGGCGAGGTGCTCAAGGTCGACACGCGCACCGGCGAGTACGTCTCGCGCGCCAAGGAGTGATCCCACCCGCCGCGCGGCAAGGCCGCGACGCGGGCCAACGATGAGCGATTGGCGTCCCAGCGCGCCGCTCGCGAACCTCAGGCGGCGGGCCGAGTTGGCCGACCGTGTGCGGCGCTTCTTTGCCGAGCGCGGCGTGCTCGAGGTGGAGACGCCGGCGCTGGGCGCCGCGGCGGCGACCGATCTCCACCTGGCCAGCTTGTCGACGACGCTCTCGGGCGCCGCGCCGCGCACGCTCTGGCTGCAGACCTCTCCCGAGCTGCACATGAAGCGGCTGCTCGCCGCCGGCAGCGGCCCGATCTGGCAGCTCTGCAAGGCCTTCCGCGACGGCGAAGCCGGGCGGCGCCACAACCCCGAGTTCACCATGCTCGAGTGGTACCGGCCGGGGTGGGACCATCACCGGCTGATGGACGAGGTCGAGGAGCTGCTGCGCGCGACGCTGCCACGGCTCGCCGATGCGCCGGCGGCGGAGCGGCTCACCTACCGCGAGGCGTTCCAGCGCCACGCGGGAGT
>DATNCU010000734.1:0-3532 GCA_035607145.1 Thermoanaerobaculia bacterium | reverse complement strand
TCGCTCGGACCCCCCTCGTCGGGGTCGGAGGTCTCCGACGAGGCGGTGGCCGTGTTGGTGATGACGGTCCCGGGAGCGACGCCGGAGCCGACTTGGACGGTGATGAAGAAGTCGGAGGTGCCGACGGGGAGCGAGTCGATCGAGCAGGAGACCGTCCCTCCCGATCCGACCGGCGGCGTCGTGCAGCTCCAAGCAGGATCGGGAGTGAGAGCGAGGAACGTGACCTCCGCCGGCAGCGTGTCGTCGAGGCTCACGAACTCGGCGGTGTCGGGCCCGGCGTTGGTGAGGAGGATCTCGTAAGTGATCGAACCGCCTGGAAACACCGGGTCGGGCGAGTCGAATTTCGAGAGCTGGAGGTCGGCGGTGCCGGGTTCCCCGGGCGCCTGCACCGTCGTGCTCGCGCTTCCGGTCTCGTTACCGGGGTTCCCCTCCGGCGGGGTCTCCGCGGAGACCGTGGCCTGGTTGGTCACCACCGTACCGTCCTGCAGCCCGGAGTCGAAAACCACCTGCAGGGTGAAGGAAGTGCCGCTGAAGGCGGCGAACGAGTCGGACGAGCAATCCACGGTGCCACCACTGCCCACCGGCGGTGTCGTGCAGGTCCAGCCCGCCGGCGACGACAGCGAGAGAAAGGTCGTGCCCGCCGGCAGCGTGTCGGTGAGCGCGACGAGCTGAGCGGCGTCGGGCCCGTTGTTGAGCAGCGCGATGGTGTAAGTCTGCGTGGCACCGGGAGCGATGGGATCGACCGCGTCGCTCTTGATGGTCTGCAGGTCGGCATTGCCCAGGGCCGGTGCGGAGGCGAACAAGGCGAGCGAGAGGGCGATCGCCCACGGTAGGGTGCGCGCTCGGAGCATGTTGGACGTTCCTTGGGCTTGGCCAGCCCGGTAAGCAATCGGTCAGCGCGGATCTTAATGCGCCTCTGAATGCGCAAGGCCGGCCGCTACTCGTAGCGCAGCAGCTCGCGCACGCGGCGGCCGTCGCGGGCGAGCTGGCCGGGGTCGTCGCTGACGAGGTAGATCTCCCAGCCGCGGCTGTCGAGGTCGATCGTCTGCGGCGCGCCGGTGCCCACCGGGCGCACCATACCGACCTCGAAGAACGAGGGCAGCGCGCGCACCTCGTCGAGGCCGCGCACGGCGCGGATACGCGGGATCGCCTGCTGCTGCACGCCGAGCACGACCTTGGCGCGCCAGCGGTCGTAGCGCGCGTAGTCCACGTCGCCGCGACTCACCGGCAGCTCGCCGAGGTAGTGGCAGGCGGCGAGCTCGAGCAGGCTGCGGCCGTGCAGCGCGCTCGCCAGCACCGGCAGGTTGCCGCCGGCGAGCCGCGCGCCGATCTCGATGATGCACGGACCCTGCGCGTCGACCTTGACCTCGAGGTGAATCGGCGCGCGGCGCAGGCCCAGCGCCTCGACGATGCGCGCCGCGTACTCGGCGAGCGGCCCGAAGCGCGGGTCGCTCGCGCCCACCGAGGTGGTCTCGAAGTAGAGGTTGTCGAAGCCGTGGCTCGGCCGCCGGTCGTAGACCCAGACGTCGGTCGCCAGCAGGTCGCCCGCGCGGTCCACCTGGCCGTTGACGCAGAACTCGACGCCGCCGACGAACTCCTCGAGCAGCACCTCGCCGCTGCCGCTCTGGAGCACTTGCTGGCAGCGGCGCAGCAGGTCGCCTTCGTTGCGGGCGAAGAAGACGTGCTCCGAGCCGGCGCCGCCGGTGGGCTTGACGACGATCGGCCAGCTGCCCACCCGCCGCTGGAAGGCGCGCGCCTCCGCTGCGTCGCGCACCACCGCGCCGGCGTTGACCCGCACGCGGCCGCTGCGGCGCAGGTGCTCCTTCATCACGCCCTTGTTGCGGCAGCGCTCGATCACCTGCAGCGAGTTCCAGTGCAGCCCCAGCAGCTCGCCGAGCGCGGCGCCGAGCAGCACGCTCTCCTCGTCCCACGAGACGACGCCGAGCAGCTCCGGCCAGCGGCCGCGGATCTCGGCGGCGAGCGCCGCCAGGCTCGGCGAGCCCGGCGCGAGGTAGGTGTCGAGCACGTTGTCGCCGACCTGCTTGCTCCACTTGCCCTGCCACAGCGCCAGCCGCGCGCGGTCGGAGAACACCGCCACCGCGCCCTGGTTCAGCTGCCGCGCCAGGAACGGCATCATCTCCGCCGGGTAGCGGCCGACGGGATCGACGATCAGGTAGGCCATGATCGGAGCCGCTCAGACCGCTCAAACCGCTTACACATAGTGCAGCAGCTGCCGCACCGCCTGCGCGTCGTGCGCCACCTGCTCTTCGTCGGGGTGCAGCAGGTAGACCTCGTACGACTTGCTGCGCAGGTCGACGGTCTGCGCGAGCGGCATCCCCGGCCGGCGCAGCAGGCCGGTGCCGACGAACGACGGCAGCGCCTCGACCTCGGGCAGGCCGAGGAGCGCGCGCACGCGCGGCAGCGTCACCGGCTGGATGCCGGAGACGATGCGCGCCGCGTAGCTGTCGTAGCGCGCGTAGTCGACGTCGCGCGACGACAGCGGCAGCTCGTCGAGGTAGTGACAGGCAGCGAGCTCGAAGAGGCTGCGGCCGTGCAGCATCGAGGCGAGCATCGGCTGGTTGCCGCCCGGCAGCCGCGCGCCCACCTCGATGAGGCAGGGCCCGCGCTCGTCGACCTTGACCTCCATGTGCACCGGCGCGCGCACCAGCTCGAGCGCCTCGATGACGGCGGCGGCGTATTTCGCGAGCTCCCAGAACAGCGGCTCCGTCGTCGAGATCTTGATCGTCTCGTAGTAGAGGTTGGGCACGCCGTGGCTCTCGCGGCGGTCGTAGAGCCAGACGTCGGTGATGAGGAAGTCGCCGTGGCGGTCGACCATGCCGTTGACCGCCAGCTCGCGGCCGCCGACGTACTCCTCGAGCAGCACCTCGCCGGCGCCGCTCTCCAACACCTCCTGGCAGCCGCGCAGCAGCTCGCCGTGCGAGCCGGCGAAGGTGACGTGGGCCGAGCCGGCGCCGCCGGTGGGCTTGACCACGATCGGCCAGCTGCCGACGCGTTCCTGGAAGGCGATCGCCTCGCCGGCGTCGTGCACCACCGCGCCGGCGTTGATGCGCACGCCCGCGTGTTGGCGCAGGTGCTCCTTCATCACCCCCTTGTCGCGGCAGCGCTCGATGACCTCGCGCCGGTTCCAGCCGAGGTCGAGCAGCTCGCCCAGCTCGGCGCCGTAGAGGACGCTCATCTCGTCCCACGGCACGATGCCGGAGAAGCCGTCGGGGTAGTCGCGCGCGAGCTGGGCCGCGACTTCAGGCAGCGGCTCGCCGGCCGCCTCGTAGCTCGCCACGATCTGCTCGCCGAGCCGGTCCTTCCAGCCGTGACGCCACTGGCCGGTGCGCCCGGGTGAGGTGAGCACAGCAACGCCGGAGAGGCCGACGCGGCCGAGGAACTCGACCATCCGGCGCGCGTACTCGTCGGTGGGGTCGAGGACGAGATAGGGAGCGGGAGGCAACGGGCGCATCTTAGAGCCAGGCGGGCCCCGCGGGGTCCGCGGCTCAGACGCTACTCGTCGTCGCCGCTC
>DATNCU010000596.1:0-8331 GCA_035607145.1 Thermoanaerobaculia bacterium | reverse complement strand
GGTCTCGCCAGCGGTGGCGAGCGAGCGGGCCACCTCGCCCCACCAGGCGGTGGGGTAGCGCTTGTTGCCCCAGCCCGCGCCGGGTTGCAGCAGCACGTAGTCGCCGCGCGAGCCGGGCGCGTCGGCAGCCTCCGTTGGCAGCAGCGTCGATCCCGCGAAGTCCGGCGGCGCAGGCGTTACGCCGAGCGGTGCGAGCAGCGAGAGCGCGAGGTCGACCGCGTGCTCGCCGTGCGGCGCCGTGGTCTCGTTGAGCCAGAGCACGCTCGAGGGCTCACGCCGCTGTGGCCTGGCCGCACCCACGCGCCGCTTCGCGCCTGAGAGCCAGGCCAGGACGCCGCCCTTGTGGTTGCCCATCAGCTCGACCGCCACGTCGGCGCGCAACGAGCGCAGCCGGCGCAGGAACGCGAATACCTCGCGCCGCGTGTCCGCTGAAAACGGCGCGCGGCGCCAGACCCGCAGCGCCACCGGGATCGCCTCGTCCACGGCCGGGTGCGACGCCACGAGCGGCAGGAACTGGCGCTCGACCACCCAGGCGATGCGCGCGGCGGGGAAGGCGCGGCGTAGCGCGCTCGCCACTGGCAGGCAGTGCACGACGTCGCCCAGCGCGCTGGTGCGCAGGACGAGGATCGACCGCGGCGCGGCCGCGCTCACGGCGTGCGGCCGGGCGCCGCCGCGTCGAGATCGCGCACCTTGCGGATGAGGTCGCTCGTCGCGTGGTCCTTGGGGTCGCCGACGAGCACGGTGCGGCCGCCATAGGCCTGCACGGTGGCGTACTCGGGCACACGCTCCGGCGTGCCGTAGTCGGTGCCCTTGCAATGCACGTCGGGCCGCAGCGCGGCGAGCAGTGGCGCCGGCGAGTCACCGCTGAAGACGACGACGAAGTCCACCGGCTCGAGTGCCGCCAGCAGCTCGGCGCGCTCGGCTGCCGGGACGACCGGCCGGCCCGCGCCCTTGAGCCGCGCCACCGAATCGTCGTCGTTGATCGCCACGACGAGATGGTCGGCCTGTTCCTTCGCCGCCCGCAGGTAGCGCAGGTGGCCGACGTGGAGGAGATCGAAGTGACCGTTGGCGAGCGCCAGCGTGCGGCCTGCGCGGCGCAGATCCGCGGCGCGGGCGATCATCGCGTCGACGCTGAGCACTTCGCCCACGCTAGCCCGCTTCCCAGCGCACCGCTGCGGGCAGGCCGCGGTTGCGTTCGATGGCCGTGCGCAGCTCGTCGCGCGTGAGCGTCGCCGTGCCGCGCTTCATCACCACCACGCCGCCGGCGTAGTTGGCGAGCAGGGTGGCCTCGAGCGGCGTGGCACCGGCGGCGAGCGCCAGCGCGAAGGTGCCGATGACGGTGTCGCCGGCGCCGGTGACGTCGGCGACCTGATCGGTGCCGTGCACCGGTACCTGGGCGCAGCCGCCGTCTTCGAACAGCGCCATGCCGTGGCTGCCGCGCGTGACGAGCACGAAGCGCGCACGCAGACGTTCGCGCAGCGAGGCGCCGGCGTCTTGCAGCGCGGCGCCTTCGCCGAGCGAGCGCCCGAGCGTTTTCTCCGCCTCTTCCTCGTTGGGTGTGGCGCCGTCGACGCCGCCGAACTCGGCGAGGCGATAGCGACTGTCGCAGAGCAGCGTTCCTGCGTCGCCGACGGCGGCGCGCGCGGGCGCGACCAGCGAAGGGTCGACGGCGCCGTAGCCGTAGTCGGAGAGCACCGCCACGCGCGCTTGCCCGGCGAGCCGCCGCAGCTGCGCGTCGAGGAAGGCGTGATCGTCGTCGGCCAGCGCCAGCTCGCCCTCGACGTCGTAACGCACCACCTGCTGCTTGATCGAGTGCCGTGCGCCGGCGAGGATGCGCACCTTGGTCGGCGTGCGGTAGCCCTCGCGGCGCAGGATGCCGTCGGTGGCGATGCCACGCGCGGCGAAGGCGGCGAGCAGCTCGTCGCCCGAAGCGTCCGCGCCGACGATGCCCACCGGCAGGGGCCGGCCGCCGAGCGCGGCCACGTTGGCGGCCGCATTAGCACCGCCGCCCGGCAGCACCTCCTCGTGCTCGTGGCGCAGGATGAGCACCGGCGCCTCGCGGCTGATGCGCTTCGGCGCGCCGGTGATGAAGCGGTCTGCCACCAGGTCGACGAGCAGGATCACCGGTTGGCCGGCGAGCTCGTCGACGAGCGCCAGCAGGCGCTCCGGCGTGGGGATTGCCGCGGGCATGGCTCTGGATTGTATGGCCGCCGCGCTCACGCCCACTCGCGAGGCTGGCGCAGCACCTCGAGCGTCGCCGCCTCGGCGCTGCCGGGCTCGGGCTCGTGCGCGTACTCCCAGCGCGCGAGCAGCGGCAGCGACATGAGGATGCTCTCGACGCGGCCGCCGGTGCGCAACCCGAAGCGGGTGCCGCGGTCGTACATGAGGTTGAACTCGACGTAGCGGCCGCGGCGCAGCCCCTGCCAGCGGCTCTCGCGCTCACCCCATGGTCGTGCGAGACCGCCTTCGACGAGCGGCAGGTAGGCGGGTACGAAGGCCGCCGCGCAGTCGGCGACGAAGGCGAAGAGCGCCGCCGGATCGCGGTCGCGCAGGTCGTCGAAGAAGATGCCGCCGACGCCGCGGGCCTCGCCGCGGTGAGGCAGCTGGAAGTAGTCGTCGCACCACTTCTTGAAGCGCGGATAGAAGGCGGGGTCGTGGCGGTCGCAGGCGTCCTTGAGCGTGCGGTGGAAGTGGTGCGCGTCGTCCTCGACGAGGTAGGCGGGCGTCAGATCGGTGCCGCCGCCGAACCACCAGCGGCCGTCGTCGAGCTCGAAGTAGCGGTAGTTGCAGTGCACGGTCGGCACCCACGGCGAGCGCGGGTGGACGACCACCGAGAGGCCGACGGCGACGAAGTGGTGCGGCGCCGGCTCGAGGTCTTCCTTGGCGATCATCGCCGAGAGCGCCTCGGGGTGGAGCTTGCCTTCGACAGCGGCGACGTTGACGCCGGCCTTGTCGAAGACGGTGCCATGCTGGAGGACGCGCGAGAGGCCGCCGCCGCCTTCCGGGTGACGCCACGCGTCCTCCTGAAAGGGGCGCTCGTCCAGCGGACCGAGGGCGCCGCAGATGGTCTCCTGCGCGGCGCGCACCATCTCCTCCATGCGGCTCCGCATCGTGTGGCGCGATTCTAGCCGCGCGGCGAGTGCGGCACTGTTAGTGTGACGAGCATGCGGCGCCGTACGCGCTCGCCGAGTTGGCGACGAGGGGTCAGACTCGTGCTGGCCATGTCGGTGGCGACTTCGCTCGCCTGTGCGGGTCGCCGATCTGCCGAGGAGCCGCCGTCCCGCCACTCGGCGGCAGCGACGCCGGCTCCGATCATCGCGCCGACGCCGACGCCAACACCCACGCCGGTGCCGCCGGCGATCGCCTGCACCAGTGCGGCGGACTGCATGCTGACGCCGTACCCGCGCCCCGTGCCCAGCACCGAGGGCTGTTACTGCCCGATCTGCCCGCAACCGCGCAACGCCGCCGTCGCGGCTGCCAGCGAGGAGTCGTGGCAACGGCTCTGCGGCGCGGCGTGGGTCGAGCGCGCCGCCTGTCAGGCACCGATGTGCGCGCGGCCGGTCGCGCCGGCGTGTATCGGCGGCGCCTGCCGGCCGCGCGTCATCGATTCCGCTGCGGGTGCGCCACCAGGGTGAGCACGTAGTCGCGGGTCCGGCGTTCGTGCCCGGCTGCGGGGTAGGGCGAGACGTCCTGCAGCTCCCAGGTGACACCGCCGGCACTGGCAAGGGACGCGCCGGAGTCCGTGCCGAGCTCGATCGCGCTCGGCGCCCGCGAGCCGCGAGCGACCTCGAGGCGCACACGCGCGCGTCCCGCCTGGATGCACTGCACGCCGGTGGGACAGCGGCTGTCTTCGACGAGCGCCGCGAAGCGGGCGCGGGTGTTGCCGCCCTCGACCCGCACGCGCTGGCCGTAGGCGAGGGAGAAGGGCACGTCGTAGCGCACCACGCGGACGGCACCGCCGCCGTGACTCGTCTCGTCGTGCTCGGCGTTGCCCTCGCCCGCCACCGGCGGCGCGTGGATCCGCCCGTGGTCGGCGGCACACGCTGCGAGAGCGACGAAGAGCGAGAGGACCCAGGCGACGGTGGTGCGCATGCGCGGCGATCTTCGCAGGAAGCGTGCCGGGCGCCGCCGACCGTCTACACTGACTGCGCCATGGGCAAGCTCGCGCGCGCGGCGTTTTTCGTGCTCGCGCTGCCCGCGGTGGTGCGGGCGTCGCTGCGGGTGACGGTACTAGCGCGCCGCCTGCCGCTCGACGAGCTGGTGGCTCGGCTGCGAGGTGCGCCGCCGTTCGTCGTGCGGCCGCTCTTGCGACCGGAGTGGCTGCTTGCGAGCCTCGACCGGCTGCTGCCTGCCCTGCCGCCTTACCGCTACGGCCGTTGCCTCAAGCGCTCGCTGCTGCTGCTCGACCTCTGGGCGCGCTGCGGCCTGCGCCCGCGCTTGCACCTCGCTGCACCGCTCGCGCGCGCTGGCGGCCGCTACGAAGGTCACGCTTGGGTGACCGTCGAGCCCGCGGACGCCCCCCTCCTCGGCACTTCCTCCGAGGGCTACGCCGAAGCCTTCATGCTCTGAGCGCGAATAGGATCGCGATCGTGAGCGGCGAGCAACGACCCGAACCCGGCAGTCCTGGCGGCGAGGCGTGGGGAGCGCAGAAGGCGCTGCAGGTGCTCGCCCTGGCGTTCCTCTTCCCGGCGGCTGTCGCCATCGGCTACCTCGGCGGCCATTGGCTCGGCGCCCGGATCGGATGGCCCACTGCCGGCAGCGTGGTCGGCGTCGCTCTCGGCGCCGTCGCAGGGTTCTGGCAGCTCTATGTCTTCCTTCGTCGCCCGGTCGGACGATGACGACCGAGGCCAAAAGGCCCGAGGTCGCGGGCCCTGCGGTTGCAGGCCCTGAGATCGACAGCGGCGAGGTGGCGGCGGCGAGCGTGCTGCGCCGCATCGGGGTGATCGCTGGCGTCTACGGCCTGGCGGCGGGAGTCGCCTTCGGCGCCGCGCTCGGTTGGCGGCGCGGCCTCGTCTTGACAGCCTCGGCGGCCGTCAGTATCGTCGCGCTCCGCAGTTTGGAGGGGGTGGTTCGCCGCCTCCGCGCCGCGGTGGGGGAGGCCCCTCCGGGGCTCGGCTGGCAATACCCCCTGCGGCTCCTCCTGCTCGTCGGTCTCGTCCTCCTCCTGCTCCTCGGCTGGCACGATGGGCTGGCAGTGGTGCTGGGGCTGTCGGCGGTGCCGCTCGCGCTGCTCGTCGAAGCCGGCCTTCAGCTGCCGTCGCGCTCCCACAGTCGATAGCCAACGACTCGACAGCCATGCAAGAGCACCACTCGATCCTCTATGGCCCCGTCAATGCCCTCTGGCATCGGCTCGGCGGCCACGCCGTGATCCCCGATCACCTGGTGATGTCGTTGTTCGTGGTGTCGCTGCTGCTCGTCATCTTCATCCCGGTCGGCCTCTCGCTGCGCGAGGAGAACCCGAGCCGGTTCCAGGTCTTCATCGAGCAGCTCGTGGGCGGCCTGCGCGGCATGATCGAGGCGCAGGTGGGGCACGGCGCCGGCGACCGCTATCTCGCCCTGATCGGCGGCTTCACGCTCTTCATCTTCACCTCGAACGTGATGGGGTTGTTCTTCTTCCTCAACCCGCCCACCGCCAACGTCAACGTCACCTTCGGTCTCGCCGGCATCTCGTTCGTGCTCTACAACGTCATCGGCATCAGGAAGCACGGCTTCTCGTACATCAAGCACTTCCTGGGGCCGATCTGGTGGCTGACGCCACTGTTCTTCGTCATCGAGCTGATCTCGCACGCCGCCCGCTGGCTCTCGCTCGGCCTGCGTCTGTTCGGCAACATGACCGGCGAGCACATGGTGTCGGGCGTCTTCAACAGGCTGGTGCCTTTGCTCGCGCCGCTGCCGATCATGGCCCTCGGGCTCTTCGCGGCGGTGATCCAGACCTTCATCTTCATCATGCTAACGACGGTGTACATCGCCGGCGCGGAGGCGGAGGAGCACTAACCCCCCCTTGCGCGCCCCACCCCCGGCCGGCGGGCGGCACCGTGTATTCAGAGGAGCGGACGAATGACTTCTAGACGCGTGTTCATGATCGGGATCCTTCTGCTCGCCGTGCTGGCCCTGCCGGCGATGGCGCAGGAAAACGCCGCGGCCCCCGCGGGTGGCGGCAGCGCAGTCAACCTCGGCATCATCGGCGCCGCCTTCGCCATCGGCGTGGCGGCGGCGGGAGGCGCGGTGGGGCAGGGCAAGGCGGTATCCGCCGCCTGCTCGGCCATGGCGCGCAACCCCGGAGCGGCCCCCAACGTCCGCTTCGCGCTCATCCTCGGCCTCGCCCTCATCGAGTCGCTGGTGCTCTACGCGCTGCTCATCGCCATGCGCGGCGCCGGCCTCTTCTAGACGGCGACAGCGGTCCGGCTTCGGCCGGCCGCCCCAATTCGCGGATTTCAGTCGGCGGCGTCCCTCGACGGGGACGCCGCCGCCTTTTTGGCGCGCCCGTATCGCCCACGTGGGGACCGAGCGGCGACGTTCGCGGCAGGGTCCGTCCCTTGCTGCGACGCGGTCGTGCCTCTCTTTGCGCGTCATGGATGAGGGCACCCCAACCGATGGCATGTGCCATGCGTATTACGAGATGCGGGGGGAGCTGCCGATGAACCATCTGAGCAAGAAAGAGGACCTCCATCAGCGGGGTTGGGACTTCGAGGCGGCAGCCATGCCCTACCTCGACCCCCTCTACAACGCGGCCTATCGCATGGCCCGCAACCCCCAGGACGCCGAGGACCTCGTCCAGGAGACTTACCTCAAGGCCTACAAGTACTACGACAAGTTCGAGGAGGGGACGAACCTCAAGGCCTGGCTGTTCAAGATCCTGAAGAACACCTTCATCAACAGCTATCGCAAGAAGCAGCAGTCACCGCCGAAGGCCGACTTCGCGGACATCGAGGAGTCTTTCGAGACCATCGTCCGCGACGACTCCGGCCAGCAGGCGCGCACCCCCGAAGAGGAGCTGCTCGAGAAGGTGCTCGACGAGCACGTCCAGCACGCCATCGAAGAGCTGCCGCACGACTACCGCATGGTGGTGCTGCTCGCCGATCTCGAAGGGTTCTCCTACAAGGAGATCGCCGACATCCTCGAGATTCCGGTCGGCACCGTGATGAGCCGCCTCTACCGCGGGCGGCGTCTGCTCGAGGATGCGCTGCTCAAATACGCGCGCGGACACGGCTACCTGCGCGACGGCGAGCCGGCGAAGATGCGCAGCCGGCGCGACGCCAAGGCCGTTGACCCCGAGCCGGAAGTCGGGTGACATAAAATGCCGGCGCTCATAGGAATTCCTGGCGGGGCAGGCAGCGTTGCTAGACGTGGGCGCGAGCGGGCCAAAGGCGAAGCGAAGGTCGTGACGCCGGGCAACGCCCCGCCGGAGCAACGTTCCCTACGAAAGATCGTGTCGATGAACTGCGATTCCGTCCGAGCGGTGATCTACCAGGCCAGCGACAACGAGCTCGACGGTGAGCTGTTGCTCTCCTTCCGGCAGCACTTGACCCTCTGCTCCTCCTGCTCGCACCGCTACGGTTTCGTCTCGCGGCTGCTGGCGATCGTGCGCGGCCGCTGCTGCCGCTACGAGGCGCCGTCGACCCTGCGCGTACGGATCCTGGCGAGCTTCCCGCACCGCGGCGAGGCCGCGAGCATGCTCGAGTGAGCCCATGAAGGCGCGCGTTCTCTCGGGCCGTTCCCGCGCGGTCACGCTCGGCGCCCTGCTGCTCATCGCGGCGATGGTCGGCCCGGCGGCGGCGCAGGACGAGTGGCGGCTCCCCGGTCTCTCCGGCGGCGCGCTCTCGTCGGGCGACGTGGCGAGCGGCACCACCATCGTCGTGCTCTGGGCCGGCTGGTCGCCGCGCTGCCAGGACGTCGTCGAGCGCAGCAACCGGCTGGTCGGCAAGTGGGGCGGCCGCGCCCGCGTCGTGCTCGTCGACTTCCAGGAGGAGGCCGGCGAGGTGCAGGCGTTCCTCAGTGGCAAGGAGCCACAGGCGCCCGTCTACCTCGACAGCGACGGCGCCTTCGCCAAGCGCTACGCGCTCGCCAACCTCCCCGGCCTGCTCGTCCTGCGCGACGGTGCGGTCCTTTATGCCGGGCGCCTCCCCGATCAGCCCGATGGCCTGATCGACGACAAGCTCGCCCAGCGCTGAGCCGCCGCTACCCGTTGCATGTCGGTGCCGAGCGAATCTGTCCGCTAACTGCCGAGCGAAAATGTCCGGTTGGAGATTCTGCCTGAGGAGAGGCAGAGCTGGTTAGGGTGTGTACGTTTGGTGTTCATGGGCGAGGTCCCTTGGTGTCGGTTTCGGGGAA
>DATNCU010000591.1:0-2331 GCA_035607145.1 Thermoanaerobaculia bacterium | reverse complement strand
CGTCTCGCCCTCGCGGGCGCCGAGGCGGCGGCGCAGCTCGAGGCTGCGGGTGATCGGCGCGCGGGCCGTCTTCCACTCGCCGCGGCCGCAGTGCAGCACACCGAGGTTGTGCAGCGCGGTGAGCTCCGTCCACGGGTCGCGCAGCCGCTGAGCCGAGGCGAGGTTGGCCTCGTACTGCGCCTGCGCGCGTTGCCACTCGCCGCGTTTCCAGTAGAGGTTGCCGAGGTTGTTGCGTAGCTTGGCGGCGAGGCGCTCGTCGTCGGCCTCGACGGCGGCGGCGAGGCCGCGCTTGAGCAGGTAGTGCCCCTTCCGCCACTCGCCGGCACGGCAGAAGATGAGGCCGAGGGTGTTGAGCAGCGAGCCGCGCTGGCGGCCGAGACGGCGCTGCGTCGCCGCTTTCAGCGCGCGGCGCGCCGTGGTGTAGGCGTCGTCGAGGCGGCCGAGCGTGTGCAGCGCCTCGGCCTGTGAGGCGAGCAGCTCCACCTCGAGCGCCGGGCCTTCGCCTCCTTCCAGCAGCTCGAGCCCGGCTTCGGCCGCTTTCAGCTGCTCGTCGGACTCGCCCAGCTTGCCGTAGAGCTGGCCCGCGTGCAGCCACAGCTCGGCCTGCCGCTGGCGGTCTTCGGAGCGACGGCCGCGGCCGCCCTGGCGGCCGAGCAGCGCACGGTAGAGCGACAGCGCGCGGAAGGTGGAGCCGGCGGCGTCGAGCGCCTCGGCCTGCTTGAGCTGCGCTTCGGTGGCGTGCGCCGAGTCGCCGGTCTCGTTGTAGACCTCGGCGGCGCGGCCGAAGAGATCGGCCGCCTCGCGGTAGCCGAAGACGGTGCGGGCGCGCTCGGCACCTTCGAGCAGGTAGGGCAGGCTCGCCGCGCGGTCGCCGCCCGCCCAGTAGTGCTCGGCCACCGCCGCCACCAGCTCGGGCTCGCCCTGCGACTGCCGCTCGGCGAGCAGCTCCGCCCACTGGCGGTGGAGGTCGCGGCGGCGATCGGCGGGCAGCCCTTCGTAGACCGCGCGGCCGAGGGCCGGTTGTGCGAAGCCGTAAACGCCGGCGCCCTCCGGCGTCGGCTCGAGGAAACCTTTGGCGCCGAGGCCGGCGACGGTGGCGTAGAGCGCCGGCGGCTCGACGCGGAGCAGCTCGGCGAGGCGGCGCCAGTGCGTGGGCTCTCCGACAACCGCCATCGCCTCGAGCACCGCGAGCTCCTCCACCGGCAGCGTGGCGAGGCGCTCGCGGTCGAGCACCTGCAGCTGCTCGGGCGCCGCGAGCCGCGCGAGCGAGGGCAGCGACGGCTTCCACTCTCCCTGGCGGAAGCGCAGCACGCGCTCCTCGATGAGGTGGTGGAGCAGTTGCTGCACGCGCGCCGGGTTGCCTTCGGCGCGCTCGTGGAGCCACTCGTACAACGGCGCCGGCAGCCCTTCGGTGCCGAGGCTCGCATCCACCAGCTCGCGCGTGAGCTGCGGGCCGAGCGGCTGCAGCACGAGGCGCTGCACCGCGCCGTCCTCGGGCCACCCCTCCGCCTCGGGCTCGCCGGCGTCCGCCGGGCGGCGCGTGGCGACGATCATCAACCGCGCCTCGCCCAGCTCGTGCGCCGCGTAGCCGAGCAGCTCGCGCGTCTCGGGGCCGGCGAGGTGGAGGTCCTCGAGCAGCAGCACCAGCGGGCCACCCTCGAGCGCCGCCTCGCGCAGCTCGTCGCCGAGGCGGCCGTAGAGGCGGTGGCGCTCGCCGCCGTCGCCGGGACCGAGCACGCGCTGCAGCTCTTCGAGCTCGAGGCCAAGGTGGCGCAGCGCGCCGCGCACGGCGCGCAATGGCTCGGGGCGCGTGGCCACGGCGCGGCCGATGCCGACGCGCGCTCCCTGCATCGCGGCGACCAAACGGAACTCGCGCAGCAGGCGCGACTTGCCCACGCCCTCGCCGCCCTCGACCACCACCACCTGTGGCTCGCCCTTGGCGGCGCGCGCGAGCGCGAGACGCAGCGTGTCGACGAGGTCGTCGCGCCCCACCATGCGCGAGGCAAGCACGCGGCCTTCGCCGAGCGCCATCGAGGCGGGGTCGACGTCGCGGCCGGCAACGTCGGCGAGCTCGAGCAGCAAGCGCCCCGCCGAGGGGAAGCGTCCTTGCGGATCGCGGTTCAAGAGTCGCCGCAGGATGGAAGCGAGCTGCGCCGGCATGTCGGGCCGGTAGGCGAGCGGGTCGGGCGCCTCCGCCTGCAGGTGGAAGCGGATCGCCGCCGCATCGTTGCCGGCGGAGGGCAGCACGCCGGTTGCGAGCTGGAAGAGCGTCATCCCCAGCGAATAGAGGTCCGCGCGGTGGTCATAGCGGTCCTGTAGCAGCACCTCGGG
>DATNCU010000577.1:0-2367 GCA_035607145.1 Thermoanaerobaculia bacterium | reverse complement strand
CCTTGGATTCCCCCACCGGCACACCGTTCCACGCCAGCGCCTGCAACACCCCTTCACCGTCGGTGCTGTCGCCTTCCCATACGCCGTCGCGCAGGACCAGCGAGTTGGCCACCGACAGCCGCTCGGCGAGCGGGCTCAACGCGCCCGCCACCGCCACCGCGCTGGCCTTGAACGGCGTCGTCACCGCGAGGCCGCGCAGCGGCATGCCGCAATCGGGCAGCGTCGCGTCCTCCACCACGTCGAGCCAGAAGTCGCCCAGCGTCGGCGCCTCGAAGGGCAGGAAGAGCAGTGGCAGCCCAAGCGCGCGGTAGGCCGCATTGTGCAGCCGCGGAGACAGCGAGTGCAGCGCCGGCATGCCGACGACGCCGAACAGCGCCTCGACCGGCCGCAGCTCGGGCAACGCGTAGTCGGCGACGAGGCGCGCCACCGGCAGCTGCCCCGGCGCCGCGGGGTCGTCGCCCGCCGAGCCGTAGACCCACGGCGCGCCGAGGTAGGGTGCGATGAGCCGCGTCCAGGTGCCGACGGCGCCGGCGGCGAAGGCGGCGAGGTCGTCGCGCCGCACGTTGCAGAGCAGCTCGAGCGGCAGCAGCGCCTCGGCCGGCTGCTGCGCGAACACCACCAGCTTGTACAGCGCCGCCGGCGTGCGCATCAGGTGCGCGGCGCGGTGCTCGAGGTCGACGAGCGGCTCGGGCGCGCCGTGCCACGAGACCAGCCGCTTCTCCACCGGCATCGCCGCGAGCAGGTCGGCGGTGACGTCGCGGTCGCCCTCGAGGTCCACCAGGTCGTAGCCCTCGGCGGCCGCGCGCAGCCGCCCCCGCCGCTCGGCCGCGCCGCCGCCGAAGGCGCCCTTCTCGGCGGCGCTGCGCAGCGTGTAGAGGAGGCGCCGGTCTGGAGCTTCGCGCCGCAGCGCCGCGGGATCGAGGTCGCCGGTCAGGTCGGCGCGCACCTCGATCACGTCCACCGCCGCCGGCAACGCCGCGAGCTCGCCGGCAGTTGGCGGCCGCGTCAGCGTGGCGACGAGAGTGGCTCGGCGGGGCTGGCGATCGCGCAAACGTCAGACCTCCTCGGAATGACCCGGTGGAGGTGTGTCGCCTGCGTCGCGGCGGCGCTGCCTCGTCCCGGGTGCCTCAGCCGGGACGATCCCGACCGCGCCCTAGACGTAAGGCTGCGCGTAGGACCACCAGCAACGGCCGGCCGTCGCGGACTCGCCGCGGCGCGCGTGGGTGTTGGTGGTGCTCATCGGCATCGGCCTCGTCGTAGCGCGAGGATTACAGCAGCGGGCGGCGAAGGCTGTCAAGGCGCGGCAGCGGCGCCCGACCCCTTCCCCGCCAGCTCGCGCAACATCGCTTCGAGAACGGCGACGCGGCCTTCGAGGTCGGAGATCCGGCGATCCTTCTCCGCCACCACCTGGTCGAGCCCCTGGATCGCCAGCAGCGCCACGCCGGCCTGGTCGCCGGGGGCGATGTGCTTGTCATCGCTGCCGACGCCGAAGGCGCGATAGAAGTCCTCCGCCATCGGGCCGACGTGACGGACTCCGGCGTCTGCCGTGTAGCTCCAGTGCATGAGCGGCAGCGCCGACACCGCCCGCAGCGCGGCGCGCGGATCGGCGGCGACGATGCCGGTCTTGATGGCGCGGCTCGAGCCCTGGCTGAGCAGGCCGGCGATCGCCATGTTGCCCGCCGCGTCCACCTGTACGGCGCGAAAGCCGGCGCCCACCAGCTCGACCGCGAACCCGGCCGAGTCGTTGATCACGCGCCAGGTGCTGGCGCCGGTGGCGGTGAGGCGCATGTCGACCGTGCTCGACGCCTCGACGTCGAGCCGCGCGTCGGGAGTGTTGGTGCCGAGGCCGACGCGGCCGACGTTGCTGACGAAGAGCGAGTTGCTGGGCGCGGCGCCGCGGATGGTGAACGGCACGGTCAGGGCCGTCGCATCTTCGATCGAGAAGCGGTTGACGCCGCCGACGCCGCTGTCGTTGGCGGTGAGTCGCCAGTCGGTCGACGGGAAACCGGCCGCGGTGCTGGTGTCGTCGAACAGCAGCTTCGTGTTGTTGTGCTTCATCTTGATGATGTCGAGGCCGCCCTCGCCAGTGGCGATGCAGTCGACGCCGACGCACTCGCGGCCGATGACGATGAGGTCGTCGTTGACCACCTCCTGGGCGCGCACCGCGAGCGAGCAGCAGAGCATCAGGGCGAGCATCATCAAGAAGGACGTCGAACGAACGAGGACGCTGCTTTTCATCACGCAGGTTTTCATGGCGGGCTCCTTTTGGCACCACGTACGGACGAGAGCGCGGAAAGGGATCGCGGATCGGCTCGTCGCCGCGTGTTACGCTCGCCCGCCGCCATGAGCGAGATCCAGCGCGAGACC
>DATNCU010000553.1:0-2456 GCA_035607145.1 Thermoanaerobaculia bacterium | reverse complement strand
TTGCCCGTGTACCACGCGGCGCCCAGCGCGCGCACGTCGAGCGCCAACTGGCCCGGCACGTGAGCGCCGTCGACCAGCGTGTCGATGCCGCGCGCGGCGAGCTCCGCCACGATCTCTGCGACCGGCAGCACCAGCGCCGTCGGGCTCGTGATGTGGTCGATCAACGCCACACGCGTCCGCTCCGTCGCGCCCGCGAGCACCACCTCCACCACCTCGCCCGCATCGCGCACCGGAAACGGCACCCGCGCCACCACCACCCTCGCGCCGCTCCGCATCGCCAGCCAGTCGACCGCGTTCTTGCAAGCGTTGTAGGCGTGGTCGGTCGTCAGCAACTCGTCGCCGGGGCCGAGCTCGCTCTCGAGCGCCCGCAGCACGGTGCTCACACCGGTCGTCGCATTCGGCACCGCCACCATCCCGGCCGCGTCGGCGCCCACGAACTCCGCCAGCGCCTCGCGCGCCGCGTCGAACATCCCCGGCAGCCGCCGCGACAAGAACTCCAGCGGCTGCCGCTCCATCTGCGCCCGCAGCTCCGCCTGCACCTCCAGCACCGCGCGCGGGCAGCAGCCGTAACAGCCGTGGTTGAGGAAGTCCACCGACGGGTCGATCGTCCACTCCGCGGCAAAGGGGCTATCGCTTGGCATGGCCGCGGAGACTACCGCCGCGGCCACGATCGCGAAACCCCATCCCGCTCCCCCGCGTAGAGTCAACTGACGGCCGACGACCCCTCAGCCTCACCACTTGGAGGACGCCCGATGCGCCACTCGCTCCCCCGCCCGACCGCCTGGCTGCCCGCCCTGCTCCTCCTCGCCGGCTTAGCTACGCCCGCGCTGGCCGAGCGCAAAGTGGTCGTCGGCGAGGAATCGAAAGCCTTCCCCGTCGAGAGCGCGCGGCGGCTGAAGATCGACGTGCCGGTGGGCGAGGTCCACGTCCAGGCAGGGGGCGGCGACCGCATCGAGGCGAGCCTCGAGCTGCGCTGCAGCCCGCTGTCCCGCCGCTGCCGCGATCGCGCGGCGCAGCTGCACCTGACACCCAACCGCAGCGGCGACGACATCTCGCTGCGTCTGCGCGGCCCGCGCGGCGAGGACGAGGGACGCAGCTCCCACCGCCCCGAGGTCGACCTGCGGCTGACGGTGCCCGCCTCCCTCGGCCTGTTCGTCGACATGGGCGTCGGCGAGCTCGACGTCGACGGCGTCGAAGGGGACGTCACCGTCGACCTTGGCGTGGGCGAGGCGCGCCTCGACCTGCCGGAGAGCGCCGTGCGCAGCGTAGCGCTCGACGTCGGCGTCGGCGAGGCGCACCTCTCGCCACGCGCCAAGGAGGTCCACCGCGAGGGCTTCCTCTTCCTCGGCAACGAGGTCGACTGGCGCGAGGGCGTCGGCCGCTCGCGCGTCGTGGTGGACGTTGGCGTCGGCGAAGCGCACGTGCGGCTAGTGCCGTAGGGCCGTCGGCGCCACGAGAGCCGTTCCGCTTGGCGGGCGGGTTGCAAGCCGCCGGGTCGTCGCCCGGCGCCGCAAAGGAACCCACGTGACCAAGCCAAAAACCGAGAAGGAGAGCTCGCGCTCACGCAGGCGCGCGCTCTGGGTCATCGCCGTCGGAGTCGCGCTCATCGCTGTCCTGGCGGGAGCCCTGCTATGGCTGCGTATGGCGGATGCACAACAGGCCATCGTCGCCAACCGCCCCGAAACCGAGGCGGTCGCGCAGTCGCCGCTCGCCGAGATCGCCACCGCCGTCGGCGTCGACGAGGACGACTGCGACCGCGACACGATCCGCAGCAAGGACGCCCGCATCGGCGGCACGCCGCGCGAGAAGAGCCCGGTGGAAAACCCGCGCGGCGCCTTCTCGCTCAAGTTCAAGGACGAGGTGAGCCCCTACGCGCTGATGTCGGCCTTCGTGCTGCCGGGCGAGCGGCTCGAGATCGAGGCCGTCTTCACCGACCAGCCGACGAAGCTCGAGGCGACCGCCGAGGAAGGGCAGCTCGAGCGGCTCGCCGCCGACCGCTGGCGCTGGACCGCCCCGGACAAGCCCGGCGAGCACTGCATCCGAGTGCGCGACGTCGCCGGCGGCCGCTCGAGCTGCCTCGCCGCCTTCGTCATGGTTCCCTATCACGGCGAGCCGACGGTCAACGGCTACGCGATCGGCCACTACCAGGAGAAGCCGCTTCACGACATGCCCACTTACTTGAGGCCTGCCGGGCTGATCGAGGTGACCGAGGAGAACCTCGGCACCTGGGTGAGCCCGCACTTTCAGCTCGCGCAGTTCCTTTGCAAGCAGGGCGGCGGCTTTCCCCAGTACCTGGTGCTGCGCACGCGGTTGCTGCTCAAGCTCGAGATGGTGCTCGAGCGCCTGCGCGAGCGCGATGTCGAGGCTGACGACCTCTTCGTGATGAGCGGCTACCGCACCCCGCACTACAACGCCGCCATCGGCAACACCACCAAGTACAGCCGCCACTCCTACGG
>DATNCU010000541.1:0-6250 GCA_035607145.1 Thermoanaerobaculia bacterium | reverse complement strand
GGCCAAGAAGAAGGCCGAGACCCTCACCCGGCTGGAGGAGGGCGCCCACCTCCGCGGCGTGGTCAAGAACATCACCGACTACGGCGTCTTCATCGACCTCGGCGGCATCGACGGCCTGCTGCACATCACCGACATCTCGTGGGGCCGCGTCAACCACCCCTCCGAGCACTTCAGCGTCGGCGAGGAGGTCGAGGTCGTCGTCCTCAAGTTCGACCCCGACACCGAGCGCGTCTCGCTGGGCTACAAGCAGAAGACCGAGGACCCCTGGACGCTGGTCGACAAGCGCTACCCGGTGGGCGCGCGCGTCCACGGCAAGGTGGTGTCGATCGTCGACTACGGCGCCTTCGTCGAGCTCGAGGAGGGGGTCGAGGGCCTCATCCACGTCTCCGAGATGTCGTGGACGAAGAAGGTGGTCAACCCGGCGAAGGTGCTCAGCGTCGGCGCCGAGGTGGACGCCATCGTCTCCGAGCTCGACATGGAACAGCGGCGCATCAGCCTGTCGCTGCGGCAGACCGAGCGCAACCCCTGGGAGGAGCTCGGCGAGAGCCACCCGGTGGGCGCCATCATCGAAGGCAAGGTGCGCAACATCACCGACTTCGGCGCCTTCGTCGAGATCACCGAGGGCATCGACGGCCTGATCCACGTCTCCGACATGAGCTGGACCAAGCGCGTCAAGCACCCCAGCGAGGTGCTGCGCAAGGGCGACGTGGTCAAGGCGCGCATCACCAACATCGACGTGCCCAACCAGCGCGTCTCGTTGTCGATCAAGGAGTTCCTGCACGACGAGTGGGACTCCTTCGTGGCCGACCACCGGGTGGGCGACACGCTCGAGGGCAAGGTGGTCAACGTCACCGACTTCGGGCTCTTCATCGACATCTACAACGGCCTCGAGGGGCTCGCCCACGTGAGCGAGATCGACGTGCCGTCGGGCGCGCGGCTCGAGGACCACTTCCGCGCCGGCGACTGGGTGCGGGCGCGCATCCTGCGCATCGAAGACGCCGAGCGCAAGGTGGGCCTGACGATGCGCGGCGTCTCGCAGCCGTCGAGCGACGAGATCGTCGAGCTCGAGGCAGCGCAGAGCGAGCGCAAGAAGGAGGCCACCGCGGTGCGCGAGGCCGCCGTCGTGCGCGCCGCGGCGGAGGAGGACGAGCGCCCACGCCGCCGCCGGAAGGGCGAAGAGGGTGACGAGGGCGACGATGTCGAGGGTGAGGACGGCGACGAGGAGGTGGGGGAGGAGGCGGAGAGCGTCGCCGTGGAGAGCGAGGAGACGTGATCGTGGAGGACGATGACGTGGCGAGGGGGGGCATGACCAAGGCCGAGCTGGTGGAGGAGGTGTCGGAGAAGACCGGGCTGCCCAAGAAGCAGGCGGAGATCGTCGTCAACACCGTCTTCGAGAGCATCGTCGAGACGCTCAAGACGGGGGAGAAGATCGAGCTGCGCGGCTTCGGCAGCTTCCGCATCCGCCAGCGCGACTCGCGGATGGGGCGCAACCCGAAGACCGGCGAGAAGGTCGACGTCCCCGCCAAGCGGATCCCCTACTTCAAGCCCGGCAAGGAGCTGCGCGAGCTGCTCAACCAGGAGTAGGCGTACCCCTCTATGGAGGTCCTGTTCACCCCGTGGAGGTACGCCTACGTCGAGGGCCATCGGGAAATTCGGGACGACCGGGAGAGCGCCACGGGCTGCTTCCTCTGTGACGCGGCCGCGGCGCCCGACGACCCCGAGCGGTTGGTGGTGCACGCCGCCGCGCACCACATCGTGGTGCTCAACCGCCATCCGTACAGCAACGGCCACCTGATGGTGGTCCCGCGCGAGCACGTGGCGTTACCGCAGGACGCCTCGCCCGCCGCGCGCGCGGAGGCCTGGCCCTTGCTGCTGCTCTGCCAGCGCGTGCTCGCCGCCGCCTACCGGCCAGACGGCATGAACGTCGGGCTCAACCTCGGCAAGGTGGCGGGGGCGGGGGTGCCGGACCATTACCATGTGCACCTCGTGCCGCGCTGGGAGGGAGACACCAACTTCATGACCGCCATCGCCGACACCCGGCTCGTCCCCGAGGACCCACTGCAGACCCGCGAGCGGCTGCGGCCGCTGTTTGCGCGCCTCGCCGCGGCGGAGGGGGCGAGTTGAGCGCACCCATCCGCAGCCCCGAGACGACGCGCCCGGAGACGCCGGCGGCGAAGGCCGCGGCCGCTGCCGCCCACGACGCGGCGGCCGGCCGGCGCGGCGCGCTGGCGGCCATCCTCGCCCTCGTCTTCCCCGGGCTCGGCCACCTCTTCCTCGGCCGCAAGGCGCGCGCGGCGCTGTTCGCGGCGATCATCCTCGTCGCGGCCGTCCTCGGCGCCAAGCTGCAGGGCAACCTCTACACGCCCGTTCCCGGGCACCCGCTGACCTACCTCGCCACCCTCGGCTGCATGGGGATGGGGCTGCCGTACTTCCTGCTGCTCTACCCGCTGCACTACGCGGGGGACGTGACGGCGCAGGGCTATGACTACGGCACCGCCTTCCTGCTCTCGGCGGGGCTGATGAACCTGCTGCTGGTGCTCGACGCCTGGGACATCGGCAGCGGACGCAAGGAGTAGATGACCGGTGAGCCACTTCCTCCTGATGGTCGTCTACGCCTTGCTGCTCAGCCTCTTCTTCGCCGCGCTCTGGCGCCGCCAGCGACGCGAGCAGGTGGTGCTCTTCCTCCAGCTGTTCGTCGGCATGGTCGGCGGCGGCCTGCTGGTGGCGTGGCTGATGTACCCCTTCCCCTCGGGGCCGCCGGCGCCGATCCCATGACGTCAGGCGCGGCGCGCGCCGCGCGCGCGGACACCGTGACCGACGGCGTGCCGCTCCTCGTCGTTGCCGGGGAGGCGTCGGGCGACATGCACGCGGCGCGTCTGCTCACCGAGCTCAAGCGCGTGCGGCCCGACCTCCGCCCGTTCGGCATGGCGGGAGAGGAGTCGGCGCGCGCCGGCGTCGAGCTGCTCGCCGAGAGCCGCGAGGTGGCCGTCGTCGGCATCACCGAGGTGCTGCGCGTGCTGCCACGCGCCCGTGAGGTGTTCGACCTGCTGGTGGCTGAGGCGGCGCGGCGGCGGCCGCCGGTGGCCCTGCTCGTCGACTTCCCGGAGTTCAACCTGCGGCTGGTCAAGAAGCTCAAGCGGCTGGGCGTCCGCATCGCCTACTACGTAAGCCCGCAGGTGTGGGCCTGGCGGCGCGGGCGGGTGCGCATGATCTCCCGCTGGGTGGACCGCATGCTGGTGCTGTTCCCCTTCGAGGCTGAGTTCTACGACTCGCACGGGGTGAAGGTGGAGCACGTCGGCCACCCGCTGGTGGACGAGGTCCCCGAGCTGCCGCAGGTGTGGGACGCGCCGCACTCCGCCGAGGGGCCGCGGCGGCTGGCGCTGCTGCCGGGCTCGCGGCAGAGTGAGGTGGAGAAGCTGCTGCCGGTGATGCTCGGCGCCGCGCGCGAGCTCGCGAAGCAAGTGCCGCTGTGCGTGACGGTCGTGCGCGCGCAGACCATCGCGCCGGAGCTGCTGGCGCCGCACCTCGACGCGGCGGGGCTCGCTGCAGCCGGCGTGGCGGTCGAGGTGGTGGAGAGCGACCAGCGGTTCTGCGTCATCGCGGGCAGCCACCTCGCATGGTGCGCATCGGGGACGGCGACGCTCGAGGTGGCGCTGCTGCGCACGCCGCTGCTGGTGCTCTACCGTCTCAACCGCGGCAGCTACTGGCTCGGCAAGCTGGTGGTGCGGCTGCCCTGGTTCAGCCTCGTCAACCTGGTGATGGGGGAGGCGGTGGTGCCCGAGCTGCTGCAGGCGGAGGCGAACCCGGAGCGCATCGCGGCCGAGTCGTTGCGCCTGCTCACCGACGCCCGCGCCCGCAACACCATGCGGCAGGGGCTCGCCGCGGTGCGCAAGCGCCTCGGCGAGAGCGGCGCCAGCGTGCGCGCCGCGACGGCGGTGGCACAGCTGCTGGCGCGGCCGCCGGCGGAGGACGCCGCGTGAGCAGCGGCGTTCGCTGGCGCCTCTTGGCGCGCTACTTCCGCCGCCACCTCGCCTGGGGGCTCGTCGGTCTCGGCGGGGCGCTGTTCTACGCCGCCGGCACCGTCGGCGCCATCTCGCTCATCAAGCCGATGTTCTCCGAGGTGCTGCTCTCCGATCAGGTGCCGAGCATCGGCGGCGTGCCGCCGGGCAAGCCGAGCAGCCGGGAAAGCGGCATCCTCGGCCGCCGCGGCGACCTGCCGCGCCACTTCGACAGCTCCTACAAAAGCCTCAAGAACCGCTGGGGCATCGGTCCCGCCGAGGTGGTGTGGTTCGTCCCCGCGCTGCTGGTGCTCATCGCCGTGGTGCGCAGCCTGGCCGGGTTCGTCAGCGGCTACGCCTTCCAGCGCATCGGCCTCGGCGCCACCACCGACCTGCGCAACGAGCTCTACAAGCGCATCCTCGAGCAGTCGAGCCGTTTCTACGCCCAGCACCCCTCGGGCGAGCTGGTGAGCCGCGTCGTGGCGGACCTGCAGGTGATTCAGGGCGCCATCTCGACGCAGCTGCTCGACCTCATCCAGCAGCCGCTGGTGCTGGTCGTGCTCCTGTGGTTCCTGCTCACCATCCACTTGAAGCTCGCGCTGCTGTGCCTCATCGCGGCGCCGATCATGCTGTTCCCCATCATCCGCTTCGGCCGCGGCATGCGGAAGACCAGCCACCGCATCCAGGAACGCATGGCCGACCTGGCGAGCCTGGTTGCCGAGGTGGTGCGCGGCCACCGCGTGGTCAAGGCGTTCGGCATGGAGCCGTTCGAGTACCGCCGCTTCCACGAGGCGTCGCGGCGCCACCTGCGCAGCAACCTGCGGGCGCAAATGCTGGCGAATGCCTCCGGGCCGGTGGTGGAGATCCTCGCCGTCATCGGCGCCGCGGCGCTGCTGGTCTACGCCGGCCGCACCATCCGCGCCCACGAGCTCACCGCCTCCGCCTTCGTCACCTTCCTGACCGCGCTGCTCGCCATGTACGAGCCGATCCGCAAGGTCAACAAGGTGAACCTCGTGCTGCAGCAGGCCATCGCGGCGGGGGAGCGGGTGGTGCGGCTGGTCGAGGTGCCGATCGACGTCGCCGAACCGGTGAAGCCGCGCGCGCTGCCGCACGTCGAGCGCGGCATCTCCTACGATGGCGTGCGCTTCGCCTACGACCGCGAGCCGGTGCTGCTCGACTTCGACCTCGACATCCACGCCGGCGAGATCATCGCCCTCGTCGGCCCCTCGGGCGCCGGCAAGACCACGGTGGTCAACCTGCTGCCGCGCTTCTTCGACCCCGACGAAGGCCGGGTGCTCATCGACGGCGTCGACGTCCGCGAGCTCTCCCTCGCCAACCTGCGCTCGCTGATCGGCATCGTCACCCAGGAGACGGTGCTGTTCGACGACACCATTCGCAACAACATCGCCTACGGCCGCGCCGACCTCTCGCTCGAGCGCGTGCGCGAGGCGGCGGCGGCGGCCTACGCCGACGAGTTCGTCATGCAGCTGCCGGAGGGCTACGACAGCCCCATCGGCGAGAGCGGCCTCAAGCTCTCCGGAGGGCAGCGCCAGCGGCTGGCTATCGCCCGCGCGCTGCTCAAGGACGCCCCCATCCTCATCCTCGACGAGGCCACCTCGCAGCTCGACAGCGAGTCCGAGGCGCTGGTGCAGAAGGCGCTGAGCAACCTCATGCGTGGTCGCACCACGCTGGTCATCGCCCACCGCCTGTCGACGGTGATGGGTGCGGACCGCATCGTCGTCATGGAAGCGGGCCGCGTCGTCGACCAGGGCACGCACGGAGAGCTGCTCGAGCGCGGCGGCATCTACAAGCGGCTCTACGACCTCCAGTTCCAGGTGTAACGATGCGGAGCATGACGGGCTTTGGCCAGGGGAGCGCCAGCGGCGAGCGTCACCAGGTCTCGGTGACCCTGCGCAGCGTCAACGGCCGCTTCCTCGACCTCGTCGTGCGCCTCGACGAGCCGTACCGCGCCCTGGAAGCGCCGCTGCGCGCCCGGCTCGAAGAGCAGCTGCGCCGCGGCCGCGTCGAGATCAACGTCGACGTCCGCGCGCTGCAGGCTCTGCCAGCTCGCGTCACCATCCAGACCGGCGTCGTCGAGGCGCTGCACCGCGCCTGGCACGACCTCGCCGAGCGCGGCCTCGTCGCCTCGGAGCTGACCCTCGGCGACCTCTTGCGCATTCCCGAGGTGGTCTCGGTCCAGCTCGCCGCCGACCAGGTGGGCGAGGAAGAGCAGAGCCTCGCGCTTGCCGCCG
>DATNCU010000483.1:0-8053 GCA_035607145.1 Thermoanaerobaculia bacterium | reverse complement strand
GGCGGCGAGGTAGGCGTCGCGGTCGCCGAGACGCGCGAGCACCAGGCGGTCGGCGGTCTCTTCGAGCGTCAGCCCCTCGGGCACGGTGACGGGGTGGGCGATGACATCGCCGCGGATGACCTTGTCAAGGGCTTCGGGCGTGGTGAGCGGGGCGCGGAAGAGGTACTCGCCCGCCTGCAGCGGCGGATCGCCCTTGAGCAGCAGCCAGACGCGCGCGAGGCGGGCGTCGCGGATGACGCCCTCGCGGCTGAGGGTGGCGAGGATGGCAAGGCCACTGGCGCCCGGCTCGACGGTGACGCGCTGCTCGCCGCGGAAGCCGACATAGGGCTGGTGGAGCGAGCGCCACGCCCACCAGCCGGCAGCGGCGACGGCGAGGGCGAGCAGCAGCGCGAGCAGCGCGAGTCGCCGCAGGAAGCGACCGAAAGCGCCGGCCCGCTTGCCTCGCTTCTTCCGCCGCGACCCGCTGCCGTTCGACTTCTGCGCGCTCATCGCCGCTCACCCGCGCTAAGTTGCACGTCGACCTTCTTTACGCTCATGCATCATCGCCCGACGGCGCTGCGGCCGACGGCGCACGCTCCTCGCGCTGCAGTGCTTCTTCGAGCAGCAGCTGCGCCGCCACCTGGTCGACGCGCTCGGGATGACGGCGCGGATCGACGCCGGCCGCCCGCAGACGCTCCTCGGCGGCGCGGCTGGTGAGTGCTTCGCCGACGAACGTGCAGGCGAGGCCGGTGGCGGCCTCCAGCCGCCGCGCGAAGGCGTGCACGCGCCGCACGGCGTCGCCGGCGCTGCCGTCGAGGCGCCGCGGCTCGCCGACCACCAACCCGGTGACGCCCTCGTCGCGCACGATCTCGGCGATAGCGGCCACGGCCGCCGCGTCGCTGCTGCGCGCGATCGTCGAGTGGGGCAGCGCCAGCGAGCCCTGCGACAGCGCGAGCCCGATGCGCTTCTCGCCGAAGTCCACGGCGAGCAAGCGGCGCGCGGAGGGGGTGTCGTCGGCCGGTGTGGTCACTGGGTGGTCCGGTTCACTCGCTGGTCCGGTTCATTCGGCCGCCCATGTTACGATCCGCCCGCTTCCGCGGCGGGCGCCCGCCGACCCAAACTCCTAAGACTTCCTGAGCAGCGGGGGCCATCATGCCGGACGTCGTCATCCTCAGCGCGGCGCGCACGCCCATCGGCTCGTTCCACGGCGCGCTCGCTCCGTTGGCGGCGCCCGTGCTGGGGGCCGCGGCGCTCAAGGGCGCCATCGCGCGCGCCGGGGTCGACGCCGCCTCGATCGAGCAGGTCTACATGGGGTGCGTGCTGCCGGCCGGCCTCGGCCAGGCGCCCGCCCGGCAGGCCGCCCTTGCCGCCGGCTGCCCGCCCTCGACCGGGGCCATCACCATCAACAAGGTGTGCGGCTCGGGGATGCGGGCGGTGATGAGCGCCGCCAACGACCTGCGGGTGGGGGAGTTCACCCTCGTCGCCGCCGGCGGCATGGAGAGCATGAGCAACGCTCCCTACCTCGCCGCCGGTGCCCGCGACGGCCTGCGGCTCGGCCACGGCAAGCTGATCGACTCGATGATCCACGACGGCCTCTGGGACCCCTACGGCGACAAGCACATGGGGAGTTGCGCCGAGGCCTGCGTCAGGAAGTACGAGTTCACGCGCGAGGCGCAGGACGACTTCACGCGCGAGAGCTACCGCCGCGCCCGCGAGGCGGCGGAGAACGGCGCCGCAGCGGGCGAGATCGTCGCCGTCGAGGTGCCCGGGAAGAAGGGCCCGACGACCGTCGACCGCGACGAGGAGCCCTTCCGCGCCGACCTCGAGAAGATGGGGCGTCTGAAGCCGGCGTTCCAGGCCGACGGCACGGTGACCGCCGCCAACTCGAGCAAGATCAACGACGGCGCCGCGGCGCTGGTGCTAACCACCGCCGAGCACGCGGCGAAATTGGGTAAGAAGCCCATCGCCCGTCTGCTCGCGCAGGGCAGCTTCGCGCAGGAGCCGGAGTGGTTCACCACGGCGCCCATCTCCGCCATGCAACGGGCGCTCGACAAGGCGGGAGTCACGGTCGCCGACGTCGACCTCTTCGAGGTCAACGAGGCCTTCGCCGCGGTGGCGATGGCGGCGATGAAGGACCTCGCCATCCCGCACGAGAAGCTCAACGTTCGCGGCGGCGCAGTGGCGCTCGGCCACCCCATCGGCTGCTCCGGCGCGCGCATCCTGGTCACCCTCCTGCACGCGCTCGCGGAGCGCGGCGGGCGCCTCGGCTGCGCCGGCATCTGCCTCGGCGGCGGCGAAGCCACCGCAGTGGTCCTGGAGCGGCTCGGTTGATCGGAGCCGCCCACCTGCTCGCCGGCCTGCTGCTGCTCTCCGCGCAGCAGACCACGGTGCCGCCGCCGCCGGAGCCCGACACGCCGGGCTCGGCGCTCAATCCCGGCGGCGTGACGCCGCCCGCCTCGTCGACCGGTGACCCGGTGCTCACCGGCACGCCGGCGGCCCCGACCGGCCCCACGCCGCAGGTGCCGCCGCCCGGCTCGCCGCCGCCGGCGCCCCAGCCGACGACGCCGCGCATCACCTTCACGCTGCCGTTCCCGCCCGAGCAGGGCGGCGGGGAAGCCAGCGGCTCCGCCGGCGCCCTCGACTACCAGCGCGAGGACTACGCCGTGCTCACCGGCGGCGTGAAGCTCCACTACCAGGACATCGACTTCGCCGCCGAGGTACTGTCGATCGACCTCACCACCAAGGAGCTCACCGCCGTCGGCAACGTGGTGATCGACCAGGGGCCGAGCCGGCTCACCGGCGCCTCCGGCACCTACGACCTCGACACCAAGCTCGGCAGCTTCAAGCAGGCCTCGGGCGCCGCCCAGCCCGGCATCTACTTCAGCGGCGAGCGCATCGACAAGGTGGGCGTCGACGAGTACGTCATCGAGGACGGCATCTTCACCTCCTGCCAGGGCGAGGTGCCGGCGTGGAGCTTCCACGTCGGCCACGCCCGCATCCGCCTCGAGGACTACGCCCACGTCAAGAACGCCAGCATGCGGGCGAAGGTGGTGCCGGTCCTCTACCTGCCCTACATGGTGTGGCCGACGAAGACCGACCGCGCCTCCGGCCTGCTGGTGCCGAAGATCGGCAACTCGGGCACCCGCGGCGGCTACCTCGGCCTCGCCTACTACCAGGTGCTCGGGCGCAGCTGGGACACCACCTTCTTCGCCGACCTCTTCACCAAGGACTACTTCGGCCTCGGCAACGAGCTGCGCTACCACCCCAGCGAGAACACCTCGGGCGCCGTGCGCGGCTACGTCATCGACGACCCGCTGCGCGACGACTACCGCTGGAAGGTGCGCTGGGACCACGTCACCCGCGACCTGCCGCTGGGCCTGCGCGGCGTCGTGCAGTACGAGGACTACTCGGACTTCGACTACTTCCGCGACTTCGAGCGCGGCCTCATCACCAAGACCCGCAATCAGATCTACTCCGACGCCTTCGTCAGCGGCAACTGGGGCAGCCGGTCGCTCAACGTGATGGTGGACCGCCGCCGCACCTTCCTCTCCGCCGACGACATCATCGAGCTGCGGCAGAACCCCGAGGTGGAGTACAAGCTGCGGCCGACGCGGGTGGGGAAGACGCCGCTCTATCTCGCCTTCGACAGCGCCGCGCACTACCTGGCGGTGGACCGCGGCGTCGTGCAGTCGACGTACGCGCGGTTCCACTTCCAGCCCTCGCTGCGGGTGCCGCTGTCGCCGGCGCCATGGCTGTCGGTCACCGTCAACGGCGGCGGCAACCTCACCTGGTACGGCAACTCGATCGATCCCACCTCCGGCGCGCGCAACACCTTCACCGGCGAGGACCTCACCCGCATGCTCCCCTTCGGCGGCGCCGAGGCGATCGGGCCGTCGTTCTCGCGCATCTACGACCGCCGCCTCGGCCCCTTCGCCAAGCTCAAGCACATCGTCGAGCCGCGCTTCGCCTGGTCGTACTACGGCAAGTACGACGACCAGGCGCGGGTGCCGATCTTCGACGAGGTCGACCCGCTGCAGGCGCGGGGCCTCAACGTCGGCCGCGTCGCGCTGATCAACCGCATCCTCGCCAAGCCCGCCGACCCCACGAAAGGCGGCGGCGCGCGCGAGATCTTCTCGCTCGAGGTGTCGCGCAACTACAGCTTCGACGAGGACCAGCCGCTGGAAAGCGGCCTCGGCGAGCAGAGCAAGCTGGGCCCGCTACGCACCACGCTGCGCTCCTACCCGACGCCGAAGTTCGGGCTGCGCCTCGACACCGACTACAGCCTGCTGTTCAAGGAGCTCACCGGCATCCAGGCGAGCGGCAACATCGCCCTCGGCTTCCAGCGCTTCGACTTCACCTGGACGCCCCGCTGGCAGGCCACCACCGGCGAGGTGCTCACCAACCAGGCCACCTTCGGCGCTTCGCTGTCGCCGCTGAAGTCGCGGCACCTCAACTTGAGCTCGTACCTGACCTACGACTTCGAGAAGAGCCTGCTCCGCGACCAGCGCCACCTGCTCACCTGGCTCGGCAGCTGCTACGCGCTGCACCTCGAGCTGCACGAATCCACCCTCACCAACATCCGCCGCCGCGATTACCTGTTCTCGGTCGACCTCAAGAACGTCGGCACCTTCATCGACCTCAACGGCGGCGAAACAGAAGGCCTGTGATACACCCCACCCCTATCCCCCCGACCCCCTGCCCCTCTAGGTGCAGGGGGCGCCACCACCCACCCCGCGCCACCGCGCCGGTCTGACGGAGCCTCGATCGCGATGAAAGGACTTGTCCTCGCTGGAGGGAAAGGCACGCGCCTGCGCCCCATCACCTACACCTCGGCCAAGCAGCTGGTGCCGGTGGCCAACAAGCCGGTGCTCTTCTACGGCATCGAGGCCATCGTCGCCGCCGGCATCCGCGACATCGGCGTCATCGTCGGCGACACCCGCGACGAGATCAAGGCCGCGCTCGGCGACGGCGAGCGCTTCGGCGCCCGCATCACCTACATCCCCCAGGAGGCGCCGCTCGGTCTCGCCCACGCGGTCAAGGTGGCGGCGCCGTTCCTCGGCGGCGATCCGTTCGTCATGTACCTCGGCGACAACCTCATCGCCGGCGGCATCACCAGCCTGGTGGAGGAGTTCCGCCGCGGCGAATGCAACGCCATGATCCTGCTCGCCGAGGTGCCCAACCCCGAGCAGTTCGGCGTCGCCGAGCTCAACGGCGGCGGCGCCGTGCACCGGTTAGTGGAGAAGCCGAAGGTGCCGCCGTCGAACCTCGCCCTCGTCGGCGTCTACATGTTCGACCAGCACATCTTTGAGTCGGTCGACCGCATCCGCCCCTCGGCGCGCGGCGAGCTCGAGATCACCGACGCCATCCAGGACCTCATCGACCGCCAGCTGGTCGTCCACCCGCACCGCGTGCAAGGGTGGTGGAAGGACACCGGCAAGCTCGAGGACATGCTGGAGGCCAACCACATCGTGCTCGAGCGCATCGAGACGGTGCGCCACGGCGAGGTCGGCGTGAGGAGCCGCGTCGAGGGCCGCGTGCAGCTGGGCGAAGGTGTCGAGCTCGTCGACTCGCTGGTGCGCGGCCCGGTCATCCTCGGCGCCGGCACGCGGCTAGAGCACGCCTTCGTCGGCCCCTACACCTCGATCGGCGACGGCTGCGTGCTGTCGCGCTGCGAGATCGAGAACTCGATCGTGCTCGCGCAGTGCGAGATCCGCGACATCCCGCTGCGCATCGACGGCTCGCTCATCGGCCGCAACACCCGCATCACCCGCACCGACTTCAAGCCTAAGGCCTACCGGTTCATGCTGGGGGATAACTGCGAGGTCGGCGTCCAGTGACGGATCGATGCGGGCGTTGATCTTCGGGGGCCGCGGCATGCTCGGCCGCGCGGTGGCGGAGGAGGCGGGTCGGCGCGGCTGGCCGGCGCTGGCGCTCGGCCACGCAGAGGCCGACGTCACCGATGCGGCCGCGGTGTCGGCATGCGTGCGCGAGCACGCGCCGCAAGTAGTGTTCAACTGCGCTGCCTTCACCGCGGTAGACGCCTGCGAGGAGCGGCGCGAGCACGCCTTCGCCGTCAACGGCGATGCGGTGGGCACGATCGCGGCCGCGGCGCGCGAGGCCGGCGCGGCGCTGGTGCACGTCTCCAGCGACTACGTCTTCGACGGCGCGGCGAGCGAGCCCTACCCCGAGGACCACGCGACGGCGCCGCTCTCCGTCTACGGCGCGAGCAAGCTGCGCGGGGAGGAGCGGGCTCTCGAGTACGACGGCTCCCTCGTCGTACGCGCGAGCTGGCTCTTCGGTCCCGGCGGTCCCAACTTCGTCCTCACCATGCTGCGGCTCATCGACCAGGGCAAAGTTCCGCTGCGCGTCGTCGACGACCAGGTGGGCTGCCCGACCTACACGCCCTTCCTCGCCGCCGCGCTCTGCGACCTCGCCGAGAAGGGGGCGCGCGGCCTCGTGCACTACCGCAACCGCGAGCCGGTCTCCTGGTGCGGCTTCGCGCGCGAGATCGCCACCGGCTGGGACCCCGCCGTCGAGGTGCAGCCAATCACCACCGCCGAATATCCTCGCCCCGCCCGCCGCCCCGCCTACTCGGTGCTCGCCGTCGACCGCTGCGAAGCGCTCCTCGGCCGCCGCGTCGAGTCTTGGAGCGACGGGCTTTCCGCTTACATCGCCGGCCTGCGTTCTGGACGTCCAGAACGGTTCGACCGCAATTAAGTAGAGAAGGAGTCGTTGCCATGCGTGCCCTCATCACCGGCGTCACCGGCTTCGCCGGCTCTCACTTGGCGGAGTACCTGCTCGATAACCAGCCCGACGTCGAAGTCTGGGGCCTCTACCGCTGGCGCAGCCCGATGGACAACATCAAGGGCGTTCGCCAGCGCCTGCGTCTGATCGAGTGCGACCTGCGCGACTTCACCTCGGTGCACTCCGCGCTGGAGCAGGCGCGGCCGGACGCCATCTTCCACCTCGCGGCACAGAGCTTCGTGCCGTCGAGCTGGAAGGCGCCCAACGACACGCTGATCACCAACCTCACCGGCCAGACCAACCTCTTCGAGGCGGTGCGCTTCCTCGGCCTCGACCCGGTGATCCAGATCGCCTGCTCGTCGGAGGAGTACGGCCTCGTCCACCCCGACGAGGTGCCGATCAAGGAGGACAACCCGCTGCGGCCGCTGTCCCCCTACGCGGTGTCGAAGGTGGGGCAGGACATGATGGCGTACCAGTACTTCCAGAGCTACGGCCTGAAGACGGTGCGCACGCGCGGCTTCAACCACACCGGGCCGCGGCGCGGCGACGTCTTCGTCACCTCCAACTTCGCCAAGCAGCTGGCGTCGATCGAGCTCGGGCTGCAGGAACCGGTGATCCGCGTCGGCAACCTCGAGGCGGTGCGGGACTTCACCGACGTGCGCGACATGGTGCGCGCCTACTGGCTGGCTGTTACCAAGGGCAAGCACGGCGAGGTCTACAACCTCGCCACCGGCTCCGGCATCACCATCCAGGAGCTGCTCGACCGCCTGCTGGCGTTGTCGACGGCGAAGGTGGACGTCGTGCAGGACCCCGACCGCATGCGGCCCTCCGACGTGGTGCGGTTGATTGGGGACAGCACCAAGTTCCGCAACGACACCGGCTGGGCGCCGGAGATTCCGTTCGACAAGACGCTCGCCGACCTGCTGCAGTACTGGCGGGAGCGCCTCGAGCGTTGATTCTCACCCCTATCCCCCCGACCCCCTGCCCCTCAATCTTTGAAAGACAGGGCAGGGGGCGCCGCCGCCCGGCCCGCGCCGCAGGAACCGGCTTCTAATCCAGATGCGCGTACTCGTCACCGGCATCTCGGGCTTCGTCGGGCAGCACCTCGCCCGCACGCTGCTCGCGCGCGGGCACGAGGTGGCCGGCACCTTCCTCGAGGAGGGGTTCGAGCTGCCGCGCGACGTGGCGCTGTTCCGGCTCGACCTCGGCGGCGAGCGAGCGCAGGTCGAGGCGGAGCTGCGTGGCGCGGTCGAGGCGTTCCGCCCGCAGCGCATCGTCCACCTCGCCGGCCTCGCCCACGTCGGCCGTTCCTGGACGGAGACTGCCGCCT
>DATNCU010000474.1:0-2796 GCA_035607145.1 Thermoanaerobaculia bacterium | reverse complement strand
GTAGGTCTCGCGCAGCACGGCGAAGACCTCGCCGAGCTTCACCGAGTCGATCCCCAGGTCCTCCTCGAGCGCCGCCTCGGGGTCGAGGATCTCCAGGGGGTAGCGGGTGACCTCGGCGAAGATGGAGCGAATCGAGGCCTCGAAGGTGGCGGGCTCCAGCGAGCCGTTGCCGTGCTTGGTGGTGCGTGCGGCTTGCGCGGCTTGAGCGGGAGCCGCGGGCGGCGCCACCGGCGCGGAGGCGACCGCTGCCGTCGGGGCGTGCCCGTTGCCATTAACGGCCGCCGCGACGACGACGTGACCGTTGCCGTTGGACTCGGCGCCGTGCTCGACGAGGTACTGGGTGAGCGCCGCAGCGATGCTGCCGATGGTGCGCAGCTGCTCCGGAGGGATGCCCAGCACCGGCGGCAGCTGGTAGGTCTCGCGCAGCACGGCGAAGACCTCGCCGAGCTTCACCGAGTTGATGCCGAGGTCCTCTTCGAGCGCCGCCTCGGGATCGAGGATCTCCAGCGGATAGCGCGTCACCTGCGCGAAGACGCGCTGCACGCCGCTGGTCATCTGCCGTTGGTCGAGATCTGCGCTGATGCTCTTCATGGCGTTGCCTCGAGGGCTGCGGTGGCTGCGGTGAAGGCGGTCGACACGGTGAAGAGGGTGAGGATGGCGTCACGGGTGGCGGTGGTCTCAACAGCGCCGCGCGTGCTGCGGCCGGCAGCGGTGACGGTCACGTCGAAGGCGGTGAAGCGCTCGCCCAATTCGGCGCCGATGCAGCCGGCGAGGCGCGCCGCGAGGTCGGGCGGTCCGTCGACCTCGACGGCGAGGAACTCCCACACGCTGCGCACAGGGGCGGCACCGGACTTGAGCGCCGCCTCTTTGACCGTCCACAGGAAGGTGTAGAGCCACTCGGCGTCGAGCGCTCCCGTGGCGGCCGCAGCGCCGACCCACGCCCTCTCGCCCGCCGTGAAGTTGCCGCGGTAGAAGGCGCCGGTACGCGGCTCGACCGTCTCGAGGTCGACGCCGAGCGCGTTGCCGCGCGACGACAGCGCGGCGCAGGAGACCGCGCCGGCGTGCGCGATCGAGAGCCGCGACGCCAGCGCCTCTCCACGGAGCGTCGGCAGCGGCGCTCCCCCGCCGTCCGCCGGCATCAGCTCCACCTCGCGGTAACGGTCCGCCGGGAACGCCTGGAGACCCGCGCCGTCGAGCGCCACGAAACGATCGCCGTCCGCCGGTGTGCCGGCCGCACTCTCCGCGCCATCGCGCAAGAGCAGGTGCTTGGCCGCCAGCCGGCCGGCGGCGCGACGGCGCCGCACGTCCGGCCGCGCGACCGTCGAGAGCGCCGCCCGCTCGCGCTCCGACAGCCACAGGTCCAGCTCCCTCTCCTCCACTCCGTCCAACAGCACGTGCGCGAGCAGCGCTACGTCACAGCGCATGCTCGACCTCCGCGTACTCGACCTCGCCGAACTTGCGGCAGACGCCGCCCTCGACGGTGAGGCGCAGCCGGCCCTCGCGGTCCCAGGCCTCGATCGGCCCCACCAGCAGCTGGTCACCCTGCGGCTGCGGGTTCCTGCCGGTGAACACCACCGGGTCGTGCAGCCAGCCGAGGTCGAAGTCGGTGTAGTCGAAGTAGACGCCCATGCGGTCGCAACGCTCGGGCACGTACACCGAGAGCGAGCGGCCGCCATTGGGCGCATCGCCGTTGGGCATGCCGCCGTTGCTCACCATGATCGTGCCGAACCGCCAGAAGGCGTCGACGAGGATGACGTTGGGCAGCATGTGCTGCAGCGGCGAGGCGGGGTACGACGAGTCGTCGAGCCGGTAGTGCGCCAGGCGCCGGTCGGCCACCACGCGCAGCCCGCCGAGGCTCTTGAAGCGGCCGTTGAGCAGCACCGGCGAGCCGGCGAGCAGGTAGGGATCGGGCAGCTCGATGCCGCCGCGCAGCTCGGTGACAGCGGCGCGCGGGACGGCGCCGGGCGGGCTCTCGCCGGTGCGGTGCGCCGGCACCATGCGCACGAAGATCTCCGTCTGCACGACGTCCTTCTGCAGCACGCGGCCGCTCTTGTGCACGAAGTCGGCGAGCACCTGCACCCGCAGCAGCGCCTGGTCGGCGTCCTCCTCGACGATGCGCACGTCGAGCCGCACCTCGGTGGTGCGCCCCTCGTAGACGCGCACGAAGCGGCGGAAGCTGGTGTCCTCGAAGGCGACGATGCGCAGCCGCGGCCGCAGCTTGTGCGCCGCCTCGGCGGCGATGCCGATGAGGAAGGCGCCGGGCAGCGTCGGCACGCCCTGCACCAGGTGGTCGCGAAGGTAGGGCGCGCTGTCGAGGTCGATGGCGAGGCGCTCGAGCAGCGACGACGGCGCCGGCCGCGGCGGCAGCGCGGTCGCCGGCGCCAGCGCCGGCCGGTAGAAGGCGCGCTCCCCCGCCGCCAGCAGCACGTTGACCGGCGCCGCCGGCTGGCCGGCGACGAGGCGGCCGAAGATCTCGCGCCCCTCGTCGTGGGTGACGCCGCGCAGCCGGCGGTTGGCGGCGAGCGCCGCGAACTCGCTGCCGCGGGTCATGCCGATCCCCGCCCAGCCCAGCCACGCCATCGACGACCAGCTGGCGCCGCCGCGGCCGTCCATGGCGGCGGCGAGGCGGTTCATCGCTTCGTTGGCGGCGCCGTAGTCGGGCTGGCCGTCGTTGCCGAGGTAGCTGAACGCCGAGGTGAGGAGGTGGAAGTGCACGGGCTTCGAGCCGGTGCGCTCCTGAGCCGCGCGCCAGATGGCGCCGAGCCCGCCGAGCTTGGTGGCGACGATGCGCCGGAA
>DATNCU010000450.1:0-2896 GCA_035607145.1 Thermoanaerobaculia bacterium | reverse complement strand
TCTGCAGGATCGCCCAGGGATCGCGGGCGGTGGGGATTTTCTCGAGCTCGGTCGACGCGATGGTGGCGCCGGTAGAGATGCGCCGCTCGTCGAGCAGCGGCGACTCCGCCGTCACCGTGATCACGTCCTCGACGGCGGCCTGCAGGGTCACCTCGATCGAGGTGTTGCGGTCGACGTTGATGACGATGTTCGGGTAGTCGATGGTCGAGAAGCCCTCGAGCTCGGCCTTGAGGTAACGGCCCGAGCCGCGCCACTCGTTGGTGCCGCGCTTGGTCACCATGTTGAGCGACACGCCGGGGGTCGCCATCGTGCTGTCGGAGCCGCCGGTGGAGACCTGCATCTCCTCGAACGAGTCGAAGTCGTAGTACGCCGGCGACGACCCGAGGGCCGCCATGTCGGTGATCACCACGCCGTCCACCGACCAGACCGCCTGGTCCATCGAGGAGCCGGGGCCGACGTACTGCGACTGCTGGCCGCTCTGGTTGCCGCCGACGTTGATGCGGTCGGTCAGCACGCCAGGAGTGGTCTGCAGGATCGCCCAGGGGTCACGGGCGGTGGGGATCTTCTCAAGCTCGGTCGACGCCACCGTGGCGCCGGTGGAGATGCGCCGCTCGTCGAGCAGCGGCGACTCCGCCGTCACCGTGATGACGTCCTCGACCGCGGCCTGCAGCGTCACCTCGATGGTGGTGTTGCGGCCGACGTTGATGCTGATGTTCGGGTAGTCGATGGTCGAGAAGCCCTCGAGCTCCGCCTTCAGGGCGTAGCCGCCGGGCGAGAGGTTGAGGAAGCGGAACTGGCCCTGCGCGTTGGTCACCTGGATCTGCGGGGCGCCCTGGCCGCTGAGGGTGGCGGTCACCCCCGGTAGCGCAACGCCCTGCTGGTCGGTGACCGTGCCGTAGAGGTTGCCGGTCTGCAACTGCGCTGCCGCCGGCAGACTCATCAGCAACAGAGCGCCGGCCAGCGCGAGTGCACGGAAGCGAAGAGTTTTCATCGTGAGTTGGTTCCTTGGTCGTTGACGAATGGAGAACATCGAGTCGTCGAGGGTGCCAGCCTCGGGAACTGTGATGGCGACCGCGACCTCCCTGTCGGCCCTTCTACGAGCTGAAGGCCGTGCAGGGCAACGGCGGTGCCACTTCAGTGGATTGAAGCCACGGCTTCGATCGCGTGGCGTTGCGAGCATCGGCTCTTGGATCAAACGTTCCAGCACACCGGATCGCGCGCCGCGATGTGGTCCATCGCGGACCACGCCGGTGCGCGATGGACCAGCGGCGCAGCTCAGCCACGCACACGTTCGCGAGCGACGGCGAGCGCGTACGCGTGCGGCGTCACGCCGGCCCAGCGCTTGAAGTTGCGCGTCAGGTGGCTCTGATCGGCGAAACCGGTCTCGAAGGCGATCGCCGCGAGCGGTCCGGCCTGGTCGCGAATCAAACGCTTGGCGTGCTCGATGCGCTGCGCCAGCTGGTAGCGGTGCGGCGGCACGCCGTGGACCTTGCGGAAGGCGCGCAGCAGTCGGAACGTGCCGACGCCGGCGACGGCGGCGAGGTCAGCGAGCGGGACGTTGTCGGCGAGGTTGGCGAACAGGTACTCGCGCGCGCGGCGCACGGCTGCCGGTTCGCTCGCGCCGGGTTCTGCGGCGGCAGGCGTCTCCATCAACCATCGTTAGAGTGGCCGTCGCCGCGCGATCCTGCGCCGATCGCGGTCAAGAAGTCGTCGACGAATTGGCGAGACCCAGCTCGCGCAATCGGCGGCGCAGACGGCCGCGCGAGATGCCGAGGTCCTGTGCCGCGCGCGTCAGCGCGCCGCCGGACTCGGCGAGCGCGGCGCGCAGCAGGTGACGCTCGAGCTGCGCGAGCCGCGCGTCGAGTCCGTGCTCGCCGCCGCCGCCCCTCGGCGCCTCTTCCAGCGCAGCGGCAACGTGCGGCGAGAGGTCGGTTAGAGACACCGGCTGCCCGGGCCGCACCGCCAGCGCCACGCGGGCCGCCTCGTTGCGCAGCTCGCGCACGTTGCCTTCCCATTGGTAGCGCAGCAGCGCGGCGAGCGCTTCGGGCGCGATCCCCGCCGCTAGCCGGCCGCGCGGGTCGGCGGCGAGGAAGCGGGTGAACAGCGGCGCCACGTCCTCGCTGCGCTCGCGCAGCGGCGGCACGCGCAGCTCGAAGCCGGCGAGGCGGTGGTAGAGGTCGGCGCGGAAGCGTCCCGCCGCCACCGCGCCGACTAGATCCGTGTTGGTAGCGGCGACGATGCGCAGGTCGACGGCGGCGGCGCGTCCGCCGACGGGCCGCACCTGCTTGTCCTCCAACGCGCGCAGCAGCTTCGCTTGCAACGGCAGCGGCAGCTCGCCCACCTCGTCGAGCAGCAACGTGCCGCCGTGAGCCTCCTGGAACTTGCCGCGGCGCTCGTCGACGCCGGTGGCGACGCCGCGCTCGATGCCGAACAGCTCCGACTCCAGGAGCTCGGAGGGGATGGCGGCGCAGTTGATGGTGACGAAGGGGCGGGCGCGCCGCGGCGAGGAGTCGTGCAGCAGCCGCGCCACGTGCTCCTTGCCGACGCCGGTCTCGCCCAGCAGCAGGACGGGGAGGATGCTCTCGGTGAGCACCGCCACGTGCGTGTACAGCCGCTGCATCGCCGGCGCGCGCCCGACCACCACGTCGGGCGGGAAGGCGAGGCTCGACCCCGCGGCTGAGGTCGGAGGCGGGGCGGCGCCGAGCCGCAGCGTCGCCTGCACGAAGCAGCGCAGCGCCAGCGGCAACAGCGCGCGCAGCAGCTTCGCCTGCAGCGGCAGGGGCAGCTCGCCGATCTCGTCGAGGAACAGCATGCCGCCGTTCGCCTCGCGGAACTTGCCCGCGCGCTCCTCGACGCCCGTGGCCACGCCGCGCTCGATGCCGAACAGCTCCGCCTC
>DATNCU010000447.1:0-13121 GCA_035607145.1 Thermoanaerobaculia bacterium | reverse complement strand
CAACGACCAGTCGATCCTCGACGTCACCGACGTGGTGATGATCGACCCGGTGGGCACCGGCTACAGCCACGCCATCGGCAAGGCGACCAACAAGGACTTCTGGGGTGTCGACCCCGACATCGAGTCGGTCAGCCAGTTCATCTTCCAGTACGTGAGCGACAACGGGCGCTGGAACTCGCCCAAGTTCCTGCTCGGCGAGAGCTACGGCACCACCCGCTCAGCCGGCGTCGTCGCCAAGCTGTGGAACGAAAAGGGAATGGCGATGAACGGCGCCATCCTGGTGTCGGTGGCGCTCGACATCGAGGCGATCTTCGAGTGGCCCGGCAACGACCGCCCCTACCCGCTCTTCCTCCCCACCTTCGCCGCCACCGCCTGGTACCACAAGGCGCTGCCGGAGCAGCCGGCGACGCTCGAGCCCTTCCTCACCGAGGTGCGCGAGTGGGCGAACGGCCCTTACGCCTCGGCGCTCGCCAAGGGCGAGGACCTGACCGACGCCGAACGTGCCGCGGTGGCCGCCAAGCTGCACCGCTACACCGGGCTCTCGGAGGACTACATCCAGAAGGCGAACCTGCGCGTTCCCGAGGCGCAGTTCACCCAGCAGCTGCTGCAGGGCAAGCGCGAGACCGTGGGGAGGCTCGACTCGCGCTACACCGGCTTCACCTTCGACCGCCTCGCCAAGGAGGCCGAGTACGACCCGCAGTTCGCGGCCATCACCGCCGCCTACACCTCGGCCTTCCTCGACTACTACCACCGCGAGCTCAACACCAAGCGCGACCGCACCTACCACGTCTTCGCCGACGTCTTCGCCAGCTGGGACTTCAAGCACCGCATCCCCGGCTTCCCGGTGCCGCTGCCGATGGTCAACACCGGCCCCGACCTGGCGCAGGCGATCGGCCTCAACCCGCACCTGCGCGTGCTGGTGATGAACGGCTACTACGACCTGGCGACGCCGTTCTTCGGCGCCGAGCAGATGGTCTCGCACCTCGGCCTGTCGAAGGAGCAGCGGGCGCGCGTCGAGATGAAGTACTACGAGGCGGGGCACATGATGTACCTGCATCAGCCGTCGCTCGAGCAGATGAAGAAGGACCTCGCGGCGTTCATCACCGCGCACTCGGGGAGCTGAGCGGCGCCAGTTAAGAGGTCTCGCGGCGTCGCTGGCGTCCTCGCGGGACCTACAATCCACCGATGCGGCGCTTCGCGCCTTCGCTGCTGCTGGGTTTGCTCAACGGCGCGCTGGCGCTGGCGGTCGGCTTCGCGCTGGCGGGAAGCGCGGCGGTGGCGGCGCACCCGCTGGCGGCAGGCGCGGCGGTGGCGCTCGCGCTCGCGGTGGGGATCTTCGTCGGTCACCGCTGGACGGCCCCGGCGCGGCGGCTCGCCGGTGCAGCGGAGCGGCTCGGCGCCGGCGACCTGCGCACTCCTTTGCCCGCCACCGTCGAAGGGGACGCAGAGATGGCGCGGCTGGGCGGCACGCTCGAAGAGATGCGGCGCCGCCTGCTCGCCACCACCTCGGAGCTCGAGCGCCGCGAGGCGGAGGCGCGGGCCGTGCTCGCCGGCGTCGTCGAGGGCGTGCTCGCCGTCGACGGCGAGCGGCGCGTCACCTACCTCAACCCGCAGGCGGAGCGGCTGCTCGGTACCTCGCTCGACGCCGCGCGCGGCCGTTTCTGCGGCGACCTGCTGCGGCCCGAGAGTCCCGACGGCAGCTGGCCCTGCGACGACCGCTGCCCGCTGGTGCACGCGCGCTCGCGCGGTACCAGCAGGGCCGTGGAGTCGCTGGGTCTGCCGGGCGGCAAGCGGCACGTGGTGCTGACGACCTCGGCACCCTCCGGCGGCCCCGGCGGCAGCCAGGTGATGGTGCTGCGCGACGAGACCGAGGAGGAAACCGGGCGGCGCGTGCGTGACGTGGTGCTGGCGAACCTCTCGCACGAGCTCAAGACGCCGCTCGCGGCGCAGCTCGCTTCGGTGGAGCTGTTGCGCGACGGCCTCGCGGCCTCACCGCCCGAGTCGCCGGCCGCGCAGGCGGCGGTGCTCGTGGGCTCGCTCGAGCGAAGTACGTTGCGGCTGCTGGGCCTGGTCGAGAACCTGCTGGCGAGCGCGCGCCTCGAGACCGGCGACTGGGCGATGCGCAGCGAGCCGGTGGATCTCGCCGAGGTGGCGCGCGAGGCCGCCGTGCTGCTCGCCCCGCTCTTCGAGCAGCGTCGCCAGCGCGTCGAGCCTGCGGCCGCGGCAGGCGCCTGGGTAGTGGGCGACCGCACGCAGCTGCTGCAGGTGATGCTCAACCTGCTCGGCAACGCCAACAAGTTCGCGCCCGAAGGCACCGGCGTGCGCATAGCCAGCGGCCGCGACGGCGCTGAAACTGTGCTGCGCGTGGAGGACCAGGGGCCCGGGCTCCCGCCCGGCGACGAGGCGAGCCTCTTCGGCCGCTATCGCCGCTTCGGCACCGCGCGCCCCGCTGGCGCCGGGCTCGGACTGTGGATCGTGCACTCGATCGTGAGGCGTCACGGCGGCAGCGTCGCGGCGGAGACGCGGGCGGAAGGCGGGGCCCGCTTCACCGTGCGACTGCCGGGGGCCGAGGCGCCTGCGGTCGCGGGGTTGTCCGCGTCGCTTACGGAGGCTGACGCGCTCGACACCTCGAAGGTGAGCATCGCGTGAAGCTGCTCGTCGTCGACGACGACCCCGAGCTGCGGCCGCTGGTCGGCTTCGCGCTGCGGCAGGCGAGCTACCTGGTGGTGGAGGCCGCGTCAGGCGAGGAAGCGCTGACGGTGCTCGAGCGCGAGCTGCCCGACCTGATGATCCTCGACGTCAACATGCCGGGCATCGACGGCTTCGAGGTGCTGCGCCGCGCGCGCAACGGCGGGCGCCGGCTGCCCATCCTGATGCTCACCGTGCGCGGCGAGGAGGAGGACCTCGTGCGCGGCCTCGACCTCGGCGCCGACGACTACCTCACCAAACCGTTCTCGCCCCGTACGCTGCTGGCGCGGGTACGCGCGCTGCTGCGCCGCGCCGGAGAGGAAGCGCCGCTGCGGCCGACGGCAGTGGGCGGCCTGACCCTTGACGAGGAGCGTCACCTGCTCCACGTCGGCGAGCGTCAAGTCGTGCTGGCGCCGCTCGAGTTGCGGCTGCTGCAGCTGCTGCTCGCGCAGGCCGGCCGCACCGTGGCGCCGGAGCGCCTCATCCGCCACCTCTGGGGCGGCAGCGTCAGCGCCGGCCGCGAGCACCTCAAGCAGCTCGTCTACCGGCTGCGGCAGAAGATCGAGGACGACCCGATGGCGCCGTGCTTGCTGCGTACCGATCCGGGTGCGGGCTACCGCCTTGAACCGTGACGAGGAGTTGACCATGGAGCACCGCAAGCTCGGCAGGCAGGGCCTCGAGGTCTCGGCGCTCGGCCTCGGCTGCATGGGGATGAGCGAGTTCTACCAAAACGCCGGCGAGGCGGAAGCGATCGCCACCATCCACCGCGCGCTCGACCGCGGCGTCACCCTCATCGACACCGCCGACATGTACGGCCCGTTCACCAACGAGCAGCTGGTGGGCCGCGCCATCCGCGACCGCCGCACCGAGGTCGTGCTCGCCACCAAGTTCGGCAACGTGCGCGGCGCCGACGGCTCCTTCGCCGGCATCGACGGCAGCCCGGCCTACGTGCGACGCGCCTGCGACGCCTCGCTGCAACGGCTCGGCGTCGACGTCATTGACCTCTACTACCAGCACCGCGTCGACCCCAAGACCCCGATCGAGGACACCGTCGGCGCCATGGCCGAGCTGGTGCGCGCCGGCAAAGTGCGCTTCCTCGGCCTGTCGGAGGCGGCGCCGGCGACCATCCGCCGTGCCGCCGCCGTGCATGCGATCAGCGCTCTGCAGTCCGAGTACTCGCTGTGGAGCCGCGACGTCGAAGACGACGCGCTGCCGACGGTGCGCGAGCTCGGCATCGGCTTCGTCGCCTACAGCCCCCTCGGCCGCGGCTTCCTCACCGGCAAGTACCGCAAGCCCGAGGACCTCCCGGAGACCGACCGCCGCCGCATGTTCCCCCGCTTCCAGGGCGACATGTTCGCCCACAACCTGAAGCTCGTCGAGCACGTCGAGGAGATGGCCCGCGAGAAGGGCTGCGCGCCGGCGCAGCTCGCACTATCGTGGGTCCTGCACCAGGGCAAGGATGTGGTGCCGATCTTCGGCACGACGCGGCGCGAGAACCTCGACGCCAACCTCGAAGCACTGAAGGTCGAGCTCTCGGCCGACGACCTGCGCCGCCTTGACGAGATCGTGCCGAAGGGAGCCGCAGCAGGAACGCGTTATCCCGAGCCCGGAATGCAGAGCGTCAATCGCTGAGGAGCGGCCCCCCCGCGTCTCAACCGCCTAACCAACGGGCCCACCTAGGCTTAGCTGGCTTCGCCGGATCGCGATTCAGCGCCGGCCCAGTGACTCGAACTGGACAGCTGCCGGCGAGCGGACAGCCCGCGAGCGGACAAGCGCGCCGGGCACCTAGCCCGCCGTCGCCCGGGCGCCTAGCAGCGGCCCCCGCGCCGCGCTCACTCCGCGCGCAGCGCCTTCGCGAGGAACGCCACGATCCGGGGCTTGCTGTCGGCCGTCGCCTTGCGCATTCCTTCGGGCGTGCCGCCCCACTTGGTGGCGTCCTCGCGCACGCAGCCGATGAGGTGACCGGCGTCTTCGTAGGCGACGTGCTCCACCGGGAAGGCGAAGCCTTTGCTGCGCAGCCGCTCCAGGTCGCTCGCCAGCCCTTCCATGCCGAAGTAGGCGAGGTCCATCGCCACCATGCCGCGGCGAGCAAGCGCCTCGGCATGCTCCTCGGTGCAGGCGGAGAGACCGCCGCCCGAGCCACCGAGCACGAGCACCGCGGGATAACGCGCTTCCTTCGCAGGACGGAAGACGTTGGCGACGAGACCACCCTGCCGGAGCTCGATGCGGAGCGGCTGCGGTTCCGGGGCGACCGCTTGCTGAGCGACGGTCGGCGCCGACGAGGCTACGACCCCGGCCAATGTCGCTGCGATCCACACGAAACATCTTGCTGGCGACATGGGCACGGCCCGCGACCCCTCTCACTCCGCCCGCAGCCCGATCACCGGGTCGAGCCGCATCGCCCGCCGCGCCGGTGCGAGGCACGCGACGAGAGCTGCCGCGAGCAGCACGAGGCTCGCCGCACCCGCCGATTCGAGATCGTGCGGCGACACCTGATAGAGCACCCGCGAGAGCGTGGCGTCGGCGATGCGCACCAGCACGAGCCCGATGAGCAACCCCACCGCCACCAGCGCCGCCGTCTGCCCCACCACCAGCCTGCCGACGCTCACCGGCTGCGCGCCCAGCGTCAGCCGGATCGCCAGCTCGCGCGTGCGCAGCGCCACCGACCAGGAGAAGATCCCGTAGACGCCGATCGCGGCGAGCAGGCTGGCGAGGAAGCCGAAGAAGATCAGCGTGCTCATCAGCAGCCGCGGCTCGCCGGTCTCGGCGCGGAAGCGCTCGCCCCAGGTCTTCGCGTCGCCGATGGGGACGTTGGGCGCCACCTCGTGGACGGCGGCGCGCAACGCGGTGAGGGCGATGCCCGGCGAGACGGCGCGTACCGCGACGTTCATCTCGGCGAACGGGAACTGCCTGGCCGGGAAGTAGATCGCCGGCTCGACCGGCTGCCCGAGCGGAGCGTTGCGCACGTCGGCGACGACGCCGACCACCGCGAAGAGGTCGCCCTGGTGCGGCTCGTCGCGGCTGCGGCGCGTGTCCTTGAGGTTGCGTCCCAGGGGGCCGATGCCGCTGACGAACATGCGCAGCTTCTGGCTCAGCACCGGCCGCGCGGCAAGGTAGCGGCGGGCGAAGGTTTCGTTGACCACCACCACGCCGGGTTGATCGCGGTCGTCGGCGGTGGTGAAGAAGCGGCCCTGCACCAGCCGCGCCCCCATCGCCTCGAACCAGCCGTCGCTCGCGCTGTGCAGCTGCGCCTGCGGCCCTTCGTCGGGGTTCGCGCGGACCGGCTCGCCTTCCACCACGAAGGGATCGCGCCAACCGACCTGCAGCGGCAGGAAGTTGCTGGCGCCGGCGGCGATCACGCCCGGCCGCCGGCGCACCTCGTCGAGGACGCGGTTGTGGGTGTCGGCGACCACCCGCCAGCTCGCCAGGAACGACTCGCGGTCGGTCGACTCGCCGCGCGCGACCTGCACCGGCGCCGTCAGCACCTCCTCGGCGGCGACGCCGGTGGGCGTCGCCGTCATCGCGCGCACCGTGCGCACCAGCAGCGCCGAGCCGACGAGCAGCGTGCAGGCGACCGCCACCTCGCTCGACACCAGGAGCGAGTAGACGCGGCGCGCCACTCGCGTGCTGCCGCGGTCGCCCGACTTGAGCTCGGCCGTCACCTGCCGGCGCAGCAGCAGCAGGGCGGGCACGAGGCCGAAGAGCAGCGTGCTCGCCGCCATCACGGCGACGGCGACGCCGAGCGCCCGCCAGTCGAGCGACGCCTCCTCGAGCCGTGGGATGGTGACCGGCGAGAAGGCGACGACGAGCGGCAACAGCGCCGCGGCGACGAGCAAGCCGGCGAGCGCGCCGCCCACCGACAGAACAATGCTCTCCGCGAAGAGCTGCGTCACCAGCTGGCGCGGCGTCGCACCCACCGCGACGCGGACGCCGATCTCGCGCTGCCGCGACAGCGTGCGGGTGAGCAGCAGCGAGGCGACGTTGAGCACGCCCATCACCAGCAGCAGCCCGACGGCGCCGAAGAGCACCACCAGCGCCGGCCGGTAGTAGCCCAGCAGCTCGTCGAGGATGGGCACCAGGCGCACGCCCCAGGCGCGGTTGCTGTCGGCGAACTGGTCGGCGAGCCGCGACGCCAGCGCGTCGCAGGCGGCTTGCGCCTGCGCGATGGTGGCGCCCGGCGCCAGGCGCGCCACACCCTCCATGAAGTGGGCGTGGCGGCTGTGCTGCGCCAGGTCCCATTCTAGGCGCTCCCAGACGTCGACGTCGTCGGGGTAGTGGAGCTTCGGCGGCATCACGCCGACGACGGTGAAGCTCTCGCCGCTCAAGCTGAGCTTGCGCCCGAGGACCTTGGGGTCAGCGCCGTAGCGCGTGCGCCAAAGCCGGTCGCTGATCACCGCCAGTTTCTCGTCGGCGACGTGCAGCGTCGGCGACGGCGGGAAGCCGGTGCCCAGCTGCGGCCGCACCCCGAGCACGGTGAAGAGGTTGGCGCTCGTCTCGACGGTGTTGACGCGCACCGGGTCGAGCCCCGGGTCGACGAGGTTGATCGCCGGCCGCCACCACGCAGCGGCGTCGGCAAACACCGGCAGCGCGCGGTAGTCCATGAAGTTGACCGGCGAGATGGGATCGTGCGCGACGCCCTTCTCGGAGTTGGTGTCCCACAGGTTGACCAGGCGATCGGGCGCCTTGTACGGCAGCGGCCGCAGCACCACGGAGTCGACGATGGTGAAGACCGTGGTGGCGGCGCCGGTGCCGAGCCCGAGCACCAGCATGGTGACGAGGGCGAAGCGCGGGTGCTGGCGCAGCTGGCGAACGGCGAGGCGGAGGGCGTTGAGCAACGTGAAGCTCCTCCTGCGGCTGGTGGCGGCGTGCAGCGCGGTGAGGCGGGCGTGTGCGCGGCGCGGGTCGCGCGCGGCGTGGCGGCGGAGAGTGGCGAAGGAGGACTCGGCGAGCGCGGCGGTGGCACGTGCGTGAGCGGCCTCGGGCGGGACGCCCTCGGCGAGGGCGGCGGTGTAAAGGTCTTCGAGGTGCTGCGCCAGCTCGTCGATCGTCGGAGTCGGCAGGTCGACGCCCACTTCAGCGGCGCGGTGCTCGACGGCGGTGCGCCAGTCGGGAGCGGGCTGCGACTTTTCGGGAGCGGGCTTCGCCTCGTCGTTCATGCGCGCGGCCTCATGCCGGCTCGACGCCGGCGACCAACATCAGCGCGGCGATCAACCGCCCCCACTCCTCGCGCTCGCTGGCGAGCACCTTCCGGCCCTGGGCGGTGATCTGGTAGTAGCGCCGCCGCCGCTGGCCGGGCTTCTCCACCCAACGGCCGCGGATGAGGCGGCGCTCCTCGAGCCGGTAGAGCGTGTCGTACAGCGATGCCAGCGTGAAGCTCAGCGTGCCGCGCGAGCGCTGCTCGATGCGGCGGCCGACGTCGTAGCCGTGCAGGTCGCCCTCGTCGAGCAATGCCAGCAGCAGCAGGTCGGTGCTCCCCTTCTTCGCAGTGTCCATGACTAGGATTCCATCATATTCAGGGATCCTGTACATAGCGATACGGATGTCGCGGCCGAAGGTTACGTTCCTACGGCGGCCGGGCCCACGCCGTCATGGCGCAAGCGGGCGCCACGCGCCGGCGGGCTCGCGGCCGCCGGCAGGTTCAGGCGCGGGCGAGCGCGACGGCCAGCCGGCAGCCGCCGAGGTAGTCCGCGATGTCCACCGACTCATCGACCGAGTGGATGCCGCGCTGCCCGGCGCCGAAGGTGACGGCGGGGATGCCGTGATGGGCAAGCCAGTTGGCGTCGAGGCCGCCGTCGGAGTGGCGCAGCTGGGGCGTGAGGCCGAGGCCTGTCGCGCACTCGATCGCGAAACGCACGGACTCGCTCCCCTCGTCGAGCCTGAACGGGTGGTACTGCAGGCGGCTGGTGAACGCCACTTGGGCGCGTGCGCCTGTCGAGCTCGGCAGGCTCTGCGCCGCCGCCTCGAAGGCGCGGCGGTAGGCGTCGACGATCTTCGCCACAAAGCGCTCGTCGTGACTGCGCGCCTCGCCCTCGACCTTCACGTAGTCGGTGACGACGTTGGTGGGGCCGCCGACCCGGCCACCGTCGGCGCCGGACATGCTGCCGAGATTGGAGGTGCCGGCGCCGCCGCCCTTGCGACGGATACGACCGAACCAGCCGCGCCGCTGCACGGCGGTGAGGGCCACCGACGCCACCATCGGCGCCGAAACCCCTTCCTCGGGGTGGAGGCCGGCATGCGCCGCCTTGCCGGTGATCTCCACTTCCCAGCGTGACGCCCCCACGGCACCGATGGTGAGCACGTCGGCCGAGGAGCCGTCGACGTTGAAGGCGAGCGCCGGCGCGCCGAGCATCGAGACGTCGAGGTGGCGCGCGCCCCACAGACCGCTCTCCTCGCGCACGGTGAAGACGAGCGTCAGCGGCGGGTGCGGCAGGCGCTCGCGGCGCAGCTTCGCCAGCATGGTGAGGAGACACGCGACGCCGGTACGATCGTCGCCGCCGAGCGCCGTCGGGCCGGCGGGCACCACGCGGTCGCCCTGGAGCACCGGCTTGGCGCCCGCGCAGAGCGGCACCGTGTCGCGGTGGGCGGAAAACATCCGACGCGGCAGCGACGGGTCGCCGGCGACGTCGGCGATCAGGTTGCCGCTCTCGGTGGGCACCGGGATGCGCCGCTCGGCGCCGTCGAAGCGGATCGCCTCGGCCGGCACGTCGAGCTCGCGTAGGGCGGCGGCGATCTCCTCGCCGATCGCGCCCTCGTGGCCGGTGGTGCCTTCGACGGCGAGGAAGCGCATCAGGTAGCCGATCGCCTGGTCGCGGTCGACGAGATTCGCGATGTCGGTCATAGCGATCCTCCGTGCGCCGGCCGCCTGCGCGGCGGGCGGCCCATCATCGCGCAAGAGCGACCGGCGTGCCGCGGCCGGCGGCGATGGCGCGTTGGTAGACGACCACCGCTGCGGCGACGTCCTGCAGCGCCATGCCGGTGGAGTCGAAGACCACCACCTCGTCGGCCGCCGTGCGGCCCGGGTTGCGGCCGGCGATCACCTCGCCGAGGTCGGCGTGTACGTCCTCGCGCCGCAGTGCGCCGGCGGCGAGAGCGTGGTGGAGATCGCCGATCTGCTCGCACTGCGCGAGGAGGTCGGTCACCACCACGGCGCGCGCGAGCAGCGCGGGCGCGAGCTCGTGCTTCTCGCCGTTGTCGGCGCCGACACCGGCGACGAGGGCGCCGGGCGAAACGTCGCCGGCTTCGAGCAGCGGCCGCCGCGACGGCGTGCAGGTGACGCAGACGTCGCTCTCGCGACAGGCGGCGGCGAGATTGGCCGCTGGCTCGGCGGCGATCCCGAGCGCCGCGGCGGCCTCGAGCGCGGAGCGCAGCGCAGCGGCGTCGGGATCGTGGAGCCGCAGCAGCCGCAGCCGTGGCATCACCGCGGCGAGGAAGGCGAGGTGCGCTCTGCCTTGCACGCCGCATCCCGCGAGCGCCGCGGTCTCGGCGTCCGGCCGAGCCAACCAGCGCACCGCCACCGCCGTTGCTGCCGCCGTGCGTAGCGCGGTGATCGAAGCGGAGTCGATCAACGCGCGCGGCTCGCCGCTCGTGGCATTCATCAGCAGCATCGCACCTTGGATAGTGGGCAGTCCGCGCTCACGCGGATTGGCGGGAAAGTTGGCGTTCACCTTCGCGGCAAACCAGTGCCCGCCCGCCTCGTCGTCGAGCACCGCCGCCTTGACGTGGAAGCCGCCGCCCTCGACGTGCAGGCCGCACAAGGCCGGCGCTTGGGCGCGCTCCTCGCCGAGTAGCCGGAATGCGCGCTCCACCGCCGCGATGCAGCTCTTCGGATCGAGCAGCTCGCCAACGTCGGTGGCCGAAATCGCGAGGAGCGGATCGAGGGCCATTGGATCGCCTCCAGTTGTTGCTGCGTCATTACGATGATACAGTTGTATCACGCATGGCAAGCGACGGCAACGACTGGCTCTTGCTCATCCACCAGCTCCCCACCGAGCCCGCCTATCTGCGGGTGAAGGTGGCCCGGCGCCTGCGCCGCATCGGCGCCGTGCAGCTCAAGAGCTCTGTCTACGTGTTGCCGGCGACCGACGAGTGCACCGAGGACTTCCGCTGGCTGATCCGCGAGATCGCGGCCGGCGGCGGCGAGGCGACCCTCGCCCGCACCACCTTCCTCGACGGCATCGACGACCAGGGAGTGCGCACCATGTTCCACCGCGAGCGCGACGTCGAGTACGACGAGATCACCACCGCGGCGCGGGCCCTCGATGCCGCCGAGCCGCGGGCCGAGGACGTACAGCGCCTGCGCCGTCGCCTCGTCGAAGTGGCCGGCCGCGACTTCTTCGACGCGCCGGGCCGCGCGGCGGCCGAGCACGCGGTTGCGGCGGCCGAAGGACACGCGCGCGGCTCCGTTGCTGACGCGCAGGCCGCGAAGACTACGGCGATCGAGGCCCCGCGCGGCGCCACCTGGGTGACGCGCCGCCACGTCAAGGTCGACCGCCTCTCGAGCGCCTGGCTCATCCGCCGCTTCATCGACCCCGACGCGCGCTTCGCCTTCGTCGATCCCGCGAGCTACGCGCACCAACCCGGTGAGCTGCGCTTCGACATGTTCGAAGGCGAGTACGGCCACGAGAGCGAGCGCTGCACCTTCGAGACGCTGTTCGCCCGCTTCGGCCTCGACGAGCCGGCGCTCGCGCGCGTCGGCGAGGTGGTGCACGACCTCGACTGCAAGGAGACCCGCTTCGGCCACGCAGAGGCCGCCGGCGTCGCCGCCATGGTGCAGGGCATCGCCGCTGCGCACGAGCGCGACGAGGACCGGCTTCAGGCGGGGATTCCCCTGTTCGAGGCGCTGTACCAGAGCTTCCGCGCCAAGGGCTGAGCGGCCCGGCCCCACTAGGTCCATGCGCGAGCGATGATCGCTTCTCCATCGCCAACACCCGCCGGCGACGCAACGCTCGAGCGCACGCCAATCGCCGCGGCGCCCTTTTCGGCGGCTTTGCGCGTGTGGGCACGCGTGGCGGCGCTCTCCTTCGGCGGCCCCGCCGGCCAGATCGCGGTGATGCACCGCATCCTCGTCGAGGAGAAGCGCTGGGTGAGCGAGGAGCGCTTCCTCCACGCCCTCAACTTCTGCATGCTGCTGCCCGGCCCCGAGGCGCAGCAGCTCGCCATCTACTTGAGCTGGTTGCTCCACGGCACGGCAGCTGGAATCGTCGCCGGCACACTCTTCGTGCTACCGGGCCTGCTCTCCATCCTCGCGCTGAGCCTCGTCTACGTCGGTTGGCAGGACACCGCGATCGTGGCGGCGATCTTCTACGGCCTCAAGCCCGCCGTGCTCGCGGTGGTGCTCGCCGCGCTCGTGAGGCTGGGGAAGCGTGCGCTCGACGGCAGCGCCAAGCGAGTCCTCGCGGGGATCGCGTTCGTGGCGATCTTCTTCCTCGAGCTGCCGTATCCGTTGGTGATCGCAGGGTCGGCCGTCGTCGGTTGGCTGTTGGGCCGCTTCAGCATCGGCGGCTTCGGCCGGCGCGCCGCCGACGCGTCGGGCGCAACGACAGCCGATGCCGGCCACCCCACTTCCGCGGCCGCATCACGCGCACCATCGTGGGGGCGCGCGCTCGGCGTGGTCGCGATCTGGCTGCCGCTGTGGTGGGCACCGGTGTTGTTGCTCTGGCTATGGCTCGGCGGCAACCACGCCGTCGTCCGCGAAGGCGTCTTCTTCGGCCAGACCGCCGTCGTCACCTTCGGCGGCGCCTACGCCGTGCTCGCCTACGTCGCGCAACGCGCGGTCGAGGACTTCGGCTGGCTCTCGCCGCGCGAGATGCTCGACGGCCTGGGCATGGCGGAGACGACCCCGGGCCCGCTCATCATGGTCGTGCAGTTCGTGGGCTTCCTCGGCGCCTGGCGCTACCCGGGGTCGCTGTCGCCGCTCGCCGCCGCGCTGCTCGGCTCCCTCGTCACCGCCTGGGTGACCTTCACCCCTTGCTTCCTGTGGATCTTCCTCGGCGCCCCCTACGTCGAGCGGCTGCGCGCCCGCCGCGGCCTCGCCGATGCTCTGGCCGCAATCACCGCCGCCGTGGTGGGCGTCATCCTCCAGCTCGCCGTCTGGTTCGCGTTGCACACGCTGTTCGGCACCGTGCGCGAGCTGCACGTCGGCGCCATGCGGTTGTTCGTGCCGGAGCTCGGTACGCTCGATCCGTTCGCGCTCGCCATCGCCGCCGGCTCTTGCTGGCTGCTCTTCCGCACCCGGCTGGGGATGCTCGGCACGCTGATCGCGGCGGTCGCCGCGGGCGCGGCGGTGCAGCTCCTGCGACACCTGGGGTGAGTCGCGAGGGGGCTAGTTGCAGGTCGAGTAATCCGTGTCCGCCCGGCAGGGGGTCGCAGGCCGCGGCCGCTCCACACCCGGGGACTTCAGCCCCAGGCTCCCCTCCTCGGCCAGGACGTCGTCC
>DATNCU010000446.1:0-17457 GCA_035607145.1 Thermoanaerobaculia bacterium | reverse complement strand
GCGCTGACGTAGACGGTCGCCGGGTCGAGGAGGTCCATTACCCGCGGCATCGGCACGCCCGGCGGCGCCGGAGTGACGAACTCGCCGATGTGCGTCGAGGACTCGGCGACGACGGCGTCGAACGGCGCGCGCAGCACCGTCCGCGAAAGCTCGGCTTGCGCCAGTCCGACGGCGGCGCGGGCGCGCTCGATGCCACGCTGCGCTGCGTCGCAGCCGGCGCCCTGCGTCGACGCGGCGGTGGCGAGCCGGTCGAGCACGTCGGCGGAGACGATCCCCTTCGCAGCGAGAGAGCGGTTGCGCTCCAGCTCGCGCCGCGCCTGCTCGGCGGCGAGGCAGGCCTGGCGCGATTGCGCCTGCGCCGCCGCGAGGTCGCGCTCGGCGACGCCCTTCTGCGCGCGCACGACCGAGTCGTCGAGGCGCAGCACCACGGCACCCGCGGCTACGCGGTCGCCGGCGCGGAACGGCAGCTCGACGACGCGCCCGCCGACGTCGGGCGATAGCTGCGCGCGGCGCCGCGCCTTGACCGTGCCGGCGCGCGAGTTGGTCACCGTCTCCTGCACCTCGCCGCGGCCGACGCGCGCCACGGTGACATGCACCGGCTCGGGGGCGAGGACGGTGCGCCGCGCGACGAGGTAGCCGCCGGCGAGCAGCACGACGAGGATGGCGAGGCGGAGCCACCCGCGGCGCCGCGGCGTGGCGACTGGCGAGGACGGCGGTGGAGCGGGCGAGCGGCCGCCCGCGGCGTCTCTCGCGCGCGGGGGCGCCTCGACCAGCAGATCCGACTCCTGCATCACCACCTCGATCGCCGGGCCGGGCGGCGTGGCTACACAGGACCTTGCCACGGCACGCCGCCGTCGGCGGCGAAGCCTTTTCTACGACGCTCGGACTGTAGCAGCCTCAGCCGGCGGGCAGCGTCCGCAGCTGCGCGGCGGTGGCGGCGGCGAGGGCTTCGAGCAGCCGGTGCAGGCGGGCAAGGTGGGCGGGCACTTCGTCGACCATCTGATCGGGCGAGAGGCCGTCGGCGGTGAGCGCCATGCAGCACTCGACGAGCCGTTGTCGCGCCTCCTGCGGCACGGCGTCGAACGACGCTGCGACCTCGAGCTGCGGGACGAGGCTGTTGAGCACGTCGTAGACGAACGGGTGCGCGCCTTGGACGATCGAGGGCGGGATGCGGGCGTGGCGCTCGAGCAGCCGCTGGAGCATGCGGAACGAGCTCCAGTGCGGGTTGTCGGCGGATTGAAGCGACGCCAGCACCGAGTGCAGCTGCGCCAAGGTCTCGCGGCGGCGCTCCAGCGTGGCGGGCAGTGGCGCGGAGACCGCCGCCACGGAGCGAGGCGGGACTTCGCGCGGCGACACCCCGTCGTCGACGGGTGGCAGCGCATCGCCGATCGAGGGCAAGGCTTCGTCGAGGCTCGGCGGCGCACTCCGTTCGGGGCGGCGTTCAGGAGTGCGTTCAGGAGCGCGCTCGGCGCGCCGCGGCTGCGACCTGCCGTCGCGCCCGCTCACGGCGGTTGGCGTCGCGCCGCGAGGGGCGGGCGGTCGAGGTAGAGATGCCACCGCCGCGGCCATCGCCTCCTCGCCGCGCTCGTGGCCGGCGAGCGATGCGCGCTTGAGCACCGATCCCAGCAGCAGCGCGAGGAACGACTTCAGGTCCTCCCCCGCGAGCAGCGGCACCAACGGCTCGAGCTCTGCCGGCAAGTGCGTGCGCCGTTTCCGCCCCTCGTCGTGCGCGGCAGCTTCGGCCGAGGCCGCCATGCGCAGGTCCTTGACGGCGCGTGCGCCGAGCAACTGCTCCAGCACCGCGACGTCGAGCAGCGCCGCCACCTCCAGCGTCAGCCCGCCGAGCTGTGCGTACGCTTCCGCGGCGCCCGGCGCGTCCGCCGGCTCGCCCCAGGTGCGGTGATGCGTCGCCTCGAGCGCCGCCGCGCGCTTCGCCAGCGCCGCCTCGCGCCGTTGGATCTGGTGGTAGTCGCCGGAGTAGAAGCCGCGCCGCAGGTCGCGCTTGAGCAGGCGGCCGAGGATGCCGCGGAAGGTGGCGAGGTCGGCGAGCGCGTAGGGGTCGACGCGCGCGCCCGCCCGCCAGCGCTCGAGCAGCTCGCCGAAGGGCACCGCCGCCTGCAGCTCGCCGATGGCGTCGAGCGTGCGGCGCAGCGCGCGCACCAGCTCGAAGTTGCGGCGGAACTCTTCGGCCTTCTCGGGGAAGAGCACCGGCTCGACCTCGACGCCCGTCCAGGTGCCCTCGGCGACGATGCTGGCGGTGGCGCCCATCAGCGCGCTCGCGTACTTGCCCTTGAGGTCGGCCGCTACCTCGCAGAGGAAGTTGCGCTGCGCGGGCGAGAGCGGCGGTGCGTCGGGCGCGGCGTGCGGCGCGAGCAGAGTGCGCAGGCGGCCGAGGTCGTGCGCGCACATGCTGTGGATGCCGGCGAAGTAGAACTCCGCTTCCTCGAGCGTGCGGCGGGTTTCCTCGTCGGGTGCGGCGAGGGAGAGCAGCTCGACGAGCTCACGCGTACGCTGCGGGATCTGCTCGACGACGCCGAGCAGCGCCGTGGTCATGCCGAGGAAGGTTTCGCCGTCGTCGGGCGGGTAGTAGAGCTGTTCCCAGGGTGCCGCTTCGTCGAGCTCGTCGAGCATGCGGCGGACGAGACGGTAGAGCTTCTGCCGCTCGGGCAGGATTTGCTCGAGGAGGGAGTCGCGGTCGGAGGGGAGGGTCACGACGGCGAGCGGGCCTAGGGCGCCGCCGATGGGAGGCACGGGCGGGATCGTAACACGCGTGTGTCAGACGCGGCCCGACTTGCGCGCGTGGCTCGTCCGGCTGCATCGAAGCTGCATCGAATTGTTGGGCGCGCATTAGGTCGTGTTGCTGAGCCGGCGCCAGAGCGGGCGCCGCACTGCACGGGTCCCCGCTTGCTGGGGGTTTCCCGTCCGTGCTCGCGAAGACGCTGCGCGCGGGCGGGAGCCCTCCCCCAGCGCGCCCGCTCCGTGCGGCGCCCGCTCCGGCGCCGGGATTCGCGATGACGGCTGAGAGATGCTCGCTACTGTGGGCGGCCGATCCAGGCTGGCGCTTCGGCTTGGCGGCCTTTCACGAAGACTTGCAACTCGCGCGTTTCGCCGGGTGCGAGAGGGGAGGTACGGAACCAGATTCGTTGGCGGTCGGCGAATGACTCGAAGAGCGGTGGCAGTTGTTCCGGCACTCGCAGCACGGCGCCGGCGGTGAGGCCGGCGAGGCGGCGTAGCGGCGCTAGCTCGGGAAGGAGGTAGACGTCGGTGGCCGCTGGCGGCGGCGCCATGCGGGGGAGGCGGCGGACGGGCGGCGGCGCGCCTGGAGGTGCGTGGTCGCCCATGTTGGGGAAGGGCTCGGGGCCCGGGCGTGCGTCCTTGGGGATGGGCTGGTCGGCTTCCGCTTCTTCGTCGGCGGGTGGGGGCGGCGAGAAGGGGAGCGCGACCAGCAGCCAACGCGAGGTGGCTAGGCGGCGCGCTAGGCCGTCGGTGGCGGTGGCGAGTGCGGCGGCGAGCTCGTGCGAGCTTGCCGGACGCAGCTCCGCTGGTAGTCGCAGGTCGGCATCTAACGGATAGCCATGCGAGACGAGGAACAGCGCGCAGGCTTCGGCTTCGCAGGACGGCGTCGCTTCGGCGAGCAGCGCGAGGCGGCGCTCGACGAGAGTGCGCAGGTCGGCGAGTGCGGCTTCGGCGCCGGCGGGCGTTGCCAGCGCCGCGTTGGCGGGCGCGCCGCGCGGCATGCCGCGCGCCTGCCAGAAGATCCCGTCGGGCTCGCCGGTGCAGAGCGGTTGCTGCGACGAGAGCGTGGCGAGCGCTTGCACGACGGCGCCGGGCTCACGGGTCGGCGCGAGCACTACCTTGGGCTCGGGCGCCGCGGCGACGATGCGGACGGTGCCGCGGCGGGTGAGCGCCTCGGCTTGGTGCGCGAGGGCGAGCAGCGTGCGCGCTTGCGAGGCCTGCGCGCAGAGCGGGCCGTCGACCCAGATCAGCAGTTGCCAGGGCTCGTTGCCCAGCGCCTCGACGCGGTCGACGCGGCGCACGGCGCCGTTCTCGCGCACTTCCCAGTCGCGCTCGCTGGCGCGGCGTAGGCGGGCGGGAGGCACCACGACCACCGAGGTGTCGACGACTTCGATGCTTTCTTCGAACGGAGGCGTCGTGGGCGTGGGGCGCGTGCCGGGACGGCGCTGCGCCGGCGCGGCCGCGATGCAGAGAGTGGCCAGGATGGCCGGCAAGGCGATCGCGGCTAGGCGGCGGTGCGAGGGCGCGTGGTGCATGCGAGGAAGGCGCCAGCTCACTGGCGCCGGGCGAGCACTAGGCGCAAGCGCGAGAGCGGCCGGTGCGGACCGAGTGTGCGCACCTCGGGCGCGAAGCCGTTCTCGCGGAGGAGGCGGAGCGCGCGTGGCAGCGGCCAGGCTAGGTAGTACATGTAGAACGGCGGGCGCCAGAGGCGGTTGCGTAGCCACATGGTGGCGTCGAAGGCGGCGGCTAGCCAGAGCGAGAGTGACCACGGCGGCGGTATGGGCGCGGTGACGAAGGCGAGGGTGCCGCCCGGGACGAGGCACGAGCGGGCTTGGGCGAGGAACTGCGGCTGCACGGCGGGTCGCAGGTGGCCGAGGGCGCCGAAGATCGTGGCGAGATCGAAGGTTGCGGCGAAGCCGAGTGCGAGAGCGTCTTGTTGGATGAGGAAGGTTCGTGGCCGCTCGCCGAGGAGCGGTGCGGGCGCTGCGCTACGCGGGTCCCCGCTTGCTGGGGGTCTCCCGTCCGTGCTCGCGAAGACGCTGCGCGCGGGCGGGAGCCCTCCCCCAGCGCGCCCGCTCCGCGCAGCGCCCGCACCGCTCCTCGTCATCGATTTCGCTTCGGCGAGCATTCCGAGGCTGAAGTCAACGCCGACAACTAGCTCGCGGCTCACTCGATGGAGCAGCGGCAGCGCTGCGCCCGTGCCGCAGCACAGATCGACGGACCGCCGGACGCTGCCGGGCTCGCCGAGGTGCGGTGCTACGGCATCGAGCAACCACTCGGGCGTGCGGAATGGCGTCCAGTCGAACTTCGGGGCTAACAGGTCGTAGCCGCGGCGGGTGGAGGCGAGTGCCTGATGAGTGAGCTCGAGGAAGGTCGGGCCGCGCGGGTCGAACATCGGCGGCATCGTGGCAGATCGGCGCTGCGAGCCGGAAGGAAAAGGAAAGGGCCGGTCTTGCGACCGGCCCCGCCCCGCTCCCGGACCTGGGCGTTCGTTGTAATCCCTACGGTAGCTTGGGACGTCCGAGGAACCAGAGGTCGTCGTACGCCGTGGTGGCGGGGTCCCGGGCGTCCCCATTCCACGCCGAGGTCGCAGCGAGCTGGCCGCCGGTGATGGCGCGCTCGCGGGAGTGGGCGTTGCGGTTCGGTTGCAGTCGGCCTTCGCTCATGGTTGGCCTCCTTGCCGCGCGCTGTGCAAGCGAGATGCCGCAAGCGATGTGCCGCGCGCGGCCCTGCGCGCGTGCGGCCGCGCAGCCGTCGCCGGCCTGCCGCATCGCTGCAGATCGCCCCTTCCGCCACGCCGATCGGCGTGCGATCATTTCCCCGTTCCGACAATTTGATGGACCGCCGCCGCTTCCTTCGGGGCGTGGTGATGGCCGGGGCCGGGGCTTTCGCTGCGCCGATGCTGAACCTGGGGCGTTGCCGCGTCTTCGCGGACGACGGTGCCCCAGGCGGTGGGCCGCTCCGCTCGGTGCGCGCCGTCGACCTCATCGGCGAAGCGGCCGTCATCGACATGCTCGGCCTGCTCACCCTGGACTGGCCGCGGCTCGCGCGCTGGCAGCGCGAGCCTGGCAGCTTCACTGCGGCCGACTTCGCGCGGCTGCGCGCCTCCGGCATCGACGTCTTCCATCCCGCGGTCGAGCCCAACCAGCCTGACGCCGCCGCCGCAGTGCGCCGCTGGCTCGCCGGCTGGGACCAACTGCTCGCCGCGCACCCCGACTATTTCGTGCGTGTCGACACCCTCGCCGACGTGGCGCGCGCCAAGCGCGAGGGCAAGGTCGGTCTCATCCTCGGCTTCCAGAACTCGGACCACTTCCGGAGCGTCGCCGACGTCGAGGAGTTCCGCCGCCGCGGCCAGCGCGTCTCGCAGCTCACCTACAACGCGCGCAACCGGCTGGGCAGCGGCTGCCAGGCACCTGACGGCGGGCTCACTCCGTTCGGCGCCGACGTGGTGGAGGCGATGAACCGCGCCGGCATGGCGGTCGACGTGTCGCACTGCAACGAGCGCACGACGCTCGGCGCCCTCGTCGCGTCGACCAAGCCGGTGCTGATCACCCATTCCAACTGCCGCGCCCTTGTCGGCCACCCGCGCTGCAAGAGCGATGCGGTGCTGCGGGCGATGGCCGCGCAGGGCGGCGTCATGGGCATCACCGCAGTGCGCGCCTTCGTGCGCCAACCCGAGGCGCCGTCGCTCGACAACCTGCTCGACCACTTCGACCACGTCGCCCGCGTCGCCGGCCCCGAGCACGTCGGCATCGGCAGCGACGTCGATGTCGACGCCCGCGATCCTAGGAGCGGGCGAGTGCGGCCGGCCTACGCCATCGAGGGCATGAATCCCGCGCGCCGCACCTTCGAGGTCGCCGAAGGCCTCCTCCGCCGCGGCTGGACGGCGAAGGACGTCGAGGGCGTGCTGGGCGGCAACTTCCGCCGCGCATTGGCCGCGATCTGGGACGCACCCGCGGTGGCTCCCCAAGCACTGCCGGTCGCCGCTGAGCCGCTCGCGAGCTGATCGCGGCCGCTCGCGCGCCGTCTGACCGTCAGCGCGGCGCAGCCGCGGTCTCGAGCTGCGCAGTCGCCGGCGCGTCGTTGCGCTTGGCATCGCTCGTCAGCGTCCAACAGCGCAGCAGCTCGGCGACGCCCCAGGCTTGGGCGATGCAGCCGCGCGGCGTGAACGGCGCCTCGGCATCGAAGACTTCGGAGACGGAGCCGATGCAGGCTTCGTCGAGATGGGTGACGAGCCCGTCGAGCAGCCCACGCGCTGCCTGCCCTTCTGCCGGGTGGACCCGGCGCCAGCAGTCGAGGTAGGGGCCGATGAGCCACGACCAGACGGTGCCCTGGTGGTAGGCGGCGTCGCGGGCGCGGAGGTCGCCGAAGTACTTGGCCTTGTAGTCGGGGTGCTGGCGTGAGAGCGAGCGCAGGCCGACCGGCGTCAGTAGCTCGCGCTCGACCACTTGCAGCACGGCCGCCCAGCGCGCCTCGTCGAGCACCGGATGGGTGAGCGAGAAGGCGAAGAGCTGGTTGGGCCGCAGCGCCGGATCGTCGTCGCCGCCTTCGCAGTCGACGACGTCGTAGAGATGGCCGCCGGCCTCGTACCAGAAGCGCGCGTTGAACGACGCCCGCGCGCGCGCCGCGAGCTCGCCGATCGGCAGCTCCGTCGCCGCGCCTTCCTCGCGCACCCAGCGTTCGAGCAGCCGCAGGGCGTTGTACCAGAGGGCGTTGATCTCCACCGCCTTGCCCCGCCGCGGCGTCACCACCCACTCGTCGACCTTGGCGTCCATCCAGGTGAGCTGGTAGCCGTGCGCACCTTGGCGCAGCAGGCCGTCGGCCGGGTCGACGGCGATGCCGAACCGCGTTCCCGCGACGTGGCGCGCGGCGCTGTCGAGCAGGCGCGGCAGCAGCTCGCGCAGCGTCTCGCGATCGCCGGTCGCCTGCAGGTAGCGGTCGACGGCGTGGAAGAACCACAGCGTCGCGTCGGCGGTGTGGTAGACGCCTTCGTTCCTGCCGTCGGGGAAGAAGTTGGGGATCAGGCCGTCGCGCATGGCGCCGGCGAAAGTGCGCAGGATGCTCCGCGCCTCGTCCTCGCGGCCGGTGAGCAGCGTCAGCCCTTCGAGCGAGATCATGGTGTCGCGGCCCCAGTCGGTGAACCAGTGGTAGCCGGCGATCACCGTGCGCGCATCGTCGCCGCCCACCACCCGGCCGGTGCGCACCGGCGAGATGAGGAACTGGTCGGCGGCGAGCACCAGCTCGGCGCCGACCCCCTCGCGCGCCGCGGCGTGGGCGGCAGAGACCAGTCGGCGGCGGCGCTCGAGCTCGCTCTCCCACACCACCTCGGGGTCGGTGTGGCGGATGCTTGCCCACGGCTCGGTGGAAGCGATCAGCGTCACCGCGCGTCCCGGTAGCAGGTCGGCGCGGAAGTAGCCCATGCACATCAGCTCGCCCACCGAGTCGTAGCCGCGGTTCTCCTCGATGCGGTAGAGCATCTCGCGCATGCGCACGCGCTCGGCGGTGAAGGCGGCGCGCTCGCCGAGGAGCAGCAGCCGTAGCGGCGGCAGCTCGGAGCCGTCGTCGATCTCGTACTCGCAGTCGTAGGCGGTCAGGCGGTAGGGCTCGACGAGCGGCAGCGACACCGGCGCGTCGTGCGAGCGGAAGTTGACCGACGGCCGCAGCTTGAGGCGCACCGGCGCTTCGCCTTCCGCGAGCCGATACGACACGTAGACGGTGTTGGCCCCTTGCGGCATCCACACGCGTTTCTCGAGCAGCACGTCGCCGACCCGGTAGCGCCACACCGGCAGGCCGCCTTCGAGCGACAGCTCTTCGAGGCGGTCGACGCCGTGCAGCTCGAGGCGGCCGCCCTGCAGCTCGGAGCCGGCGAAGAGGGCGCTGCTGCCGTCGGGGAGCCGCAGCAGCTCGGTCAAGTGATTGAGCATCATCGTGCGCCCGAAGGGCGGCGGCAACGCGGCGACAAGGTAGCCGTGGTAGCGGCGCGTCGCCACGCCGGCGACGGTGCCCGAGGCGTAGCCGCCGAGGCCGTTGGTGACCAGCCACTCGCGGTTGATCAGCGGCTCGCGGTTGCTCGTCGGCGGTGCGGGCATGCGGCGCAGCGGCAGGCCCTGCGGCGGCCCAGGTCGCGCCGGCCACCTGCCGTCGGGCGGCCGGCAGTCGGTGAGCGGCGTGCCTTCAGGCGCGGTCGGCGTCACCATCGTCGATGCCCTCCAGGACCACCGCCGTCTCGCCGGGGATCCACCATCCGAAGCCGTCGCGATCGAGCGGCGGTGTGCCGGCGCCGCCGTACGCGAAGGACTCGCTGCTCCACGCCGTGCGCCAGCGGCGGCCCGCGGGCGGCGCGAGCAGCGGCTCGGGCGCGGCGCCCAGTGGCAGATCGCGGCCGAGATTGACGACGAGCAGGCGGTCTTCGCCCAGGGCGGCGAAGAAGCGCAGCACCAGCGCCTGCTCGCCGAGCACGGCACCGTCGAGCCGCCGCGCGTCCTGGCGGCGGAAGATCTCGACCGCGCGGCGCATGCGCAGCAGGTCGCGGTGGAGCGCCAGGGTGCCGGCGTTCTTCTCGCGCTCGCTCCAGTCGAGCTTGCAGGCGGCGAAGGTGGTGGGGCTCGCGGGGTCGGGCACAACTGCCGCCGGGTCCTCGTCCTCGAAGCGCGCGAACTGCGACAGGAACTCGGTGCGGCCGGCGCGCACCTGCTTCGCCAATTCAGGCGGGTGGTCGGCGAAGTAGAGGAACGGCGCCGACGAGGCGAATTCCTGCCCCTGGAAGAGCAGCGGCGTCTCCGGCGCGAGCAGCAGCAGTGCCGTGAGCGCGCGCAGGCGGCCCGGGCTCGTGGCCTGGTGCAGCCGCCGGCCACGCGCCGAGTTGGCGACCTGGTCGTGGTTCTCCAGGCAGCAGACGAACGCCGGCGCCGCGATGCCGAAGCTCGGCGTGCCGCGGCGCTTCTCCTGCCACGGGTAGACCTGCCCTTGGTAGAGGAACCCCCATTTGACCGCCGCCAGCAGCTCGGCCGCCGTGCCGCGATAGGGCGAGAGATAGGCCTCGGCGCGGCCGGTGGCCGCGACCACGGCGCTGTGGTGGAAGTCGTCGTTCCACATGCCGTCGATGCCGTAGCCTCCGGCGTCAGCGGGCGCGAGGTAGCGCGCCTCCTGCGGCTCGTTCTCGGCGAAGAGCAGGACGCGCCGCTCGCCGGCTGCGGCGCGCGCGCGCCGTGCGATCGCCGCCACCAGATGCTCGGGTGAGGCGTCGTGGATGTTTTGCGTGGCGTCGAGGCGCAGGCCGTCGAGGTGGTACTCGGCGATCCAGTGCTCGACGTTGGCGAGCACCAGCTCGCGCACCGGTGTCGAATGCGGGCCATCGAAGTCGATGGCGTCGCCCCACTCGTTCTCGTGGCGGTCGGTGAAGTAGTGCGGCGACAGCTCGCGCAGGAAGTTGCCGCGAGGCCCGAAGTGGTTGTAGACGACGTCGAGGATCACCGCGATGCCATGGCCGTGCGCCGCGTCGACGAAGGCGCGCAGCTCGTCGGGCCGGCCGTAGAGCCGCGCCGGCGCGAAGAGGTCGACGCCGTCGTAGCCCCAGCCGAACTCGCCGGGGAATTCCGCAATCGGCATCAGCTCGACGGTGGTGACGCCGAGGTCGCGCAGGTAGGGGAGCCGCGTGGCGGCGGCACGGTAGGTGCCCTCGGGCGTGAAGGTGCCGAGGTGAAGCTCGTAGAGGACCTGGCCGAGCAACTGCGGGCCGCGCCAGCCGCTGTCGGTCCAGCGGAAGCGCGCGGGGTCGACGACCTCCGACGGACCTTCGGGGCCTTCGGGTTGGAAGCGTGAGGCGGGGTCGGGGATGGTGCGCTCGCCGTCGAGGCGTAGCCAGTAACGCGTGCCGGCGCCGACGCCGGCGACATCGCCGCTGAAGTAGCCGTCGGGCTCGGGCGCGAGCTCGTGTGCGGTGTAGCGGCCCTCGCCGCCGCTCTCGATCACGACTTCGATGCGTTGCCGCGCCGGCGCCCAGAGGCGGAAGCTCGTACCGTCAACCGTCGGCTCGGCGCCGATAGGCAGCCGCCGCCGAGTCGCGGTCGCAGTCGACGCCGCCGGAGCAAGCGCGCGAGGCATGGGCACCGTGCGGAATCAATTTGCGTACCAGCGGAGCATGCGCCGAGCCGGTGTTACGATCCCGCCGCCCCTCGCCGTCGTGCCCGCTCCTCCTCCCATCGCAACCCCAGCGCCCGCCGTCGCCGCCGCGCTCGGTCCCATCTCGGCGCCGACGCGCGCCGTCGAGCGCCGTGCCCTCATCATGCTCGTCGGCTCCGCCTGCGCCTTCGGCGTCATGGCGTTCTTCGCCAAGGTCGCCTCGCAGCGCGGCGTCGGTGGCGCGCAGGTGGCGATGGTGCGCTTCACCCTCGGCCTGCTGCCTGTCCTCTTCTCGGGCAGCGTCCGGCGGCGCGCGCTCACCTGGCAGCGGCGCGACCTGCTCTTCTACCGCGGCTTCTTCGGCGGCGTCGCGGTGCTGCTCTACTTCCTCGCCATCGACCACGTCCCGGTAGGGCTCGCGACGCTGCTCAACTACACCTCGCCAGTCTTCGCCGGGCTCTACGCCGCGCTCTTCATCGGCGAGCCGGCGCAGCCGCGCGTGCTGCCCGCGCTCGCGTTGGCGCTCGCCGGCGTCTTTCTCGTCGTGCAGGCGCAGGGCGGGCACGGCGGCATGAACGCCGTCGTGCACAGCGGGATCGGCGTGTGGGCGGCGGTGGGGCTGCTGTCGGCGGCGCTGTCAGGCGCTGCCGTCACCGCCATCCGCGTCGCCCGCCGCACCGAGAGCTCGTGGGCCGTCTACACCAGCTTCAACGCCCTCGGCGTAGTCGCCACGGCACCGTTCGCGCTCGCCGCCTGGCGCATGCCGGACCTCTTCGCCTGGCTCGCGCTCGCCGCCGTCGGCGTCTTCTCGATGATCGCCCAGCTGCAGATGACGCACGCCTACCGCTGGATCGACAACCTGCGCGCCGGCGTCGTGCAGCAGCTCGCGGTCTTCGTCGCCATGGCCTTCGGCGCCGTCTTCCTCGGCGAGCGCGTCACCGCACGCTCGCTGCTCGGCAGTCTGCTCGCCGTCGCCGGCGTCGTGGCGGTGGTCGCCGGCAGCGGCCGCCGCGCGGCTGCCGACGAGCTGCGCGCTGACGCGTAGAGGGTCTACGCGCCGGCGCGCCGAGGGCTGACCGCGCTACTGAACGCGCAGGTCCAGCAGCTCCACCGGCGTCGGCGTGCAGCTGCCTGGCAGGTTGACGTTGGTGATCTGGACGTCGTCGAGGTAGAAGCCCTGGAACTCGACGCCGCCGTCGCTGGCGAAGCGCCAACGGATCTTGACGTTGGTCTGCCCGGCGAAGGCCGCGAGGTTGGTCTGGAACTGCGTCCATCCGCTCAGCGCGGCATTGCCGCTCGGGCCGGTGAATGCGCCCTGCGTCACCGGGTAGTTGCAGGCATTGCCGGAGTTGACGAGGACCGACGGATAGCCGACCGGCGTCGTGGGCGGCAGGTCGGCCCAGCTGCCCCCGCCGTCGGTGGAGATCTCCACCACCGCGCCGTCCCACTGGAGCTCGGCGTTGTAGTTGACCCAGTAGGAGAGCACCGAGCCGACGGCGATGGAGAGGGTGGGCGTGACGATCGCGGCGCAGACGCCGGGGGCGTACTTCGTCGTCAGCCCGTCGAAGCCGGAGTGGTAGGAGAAGGTGCCGGTGTGCGGCGTCAGCGCGCTGACGATGCGCCAGGGGGGCTCCGGGTTGCCGTAGGCGTGGCCGTCGCCGGCGCCGTCGCTGAAGGTGCCGGGCGCTCCCGGTGGGCCGAGCGCGGTGGCGAACAGGTGGACGTTGTTGGGTTCCTGGTTGCCGCCGTTGGGCCCGGGGCCGCCGGTGGTGCTGTCCTCGGCCCGCACCACGTAGTGGTAGGTGGTGTCGTTGACCACGCCGGCGCCCTCGTCGTCGTAAGTGGTCACGCCGGTCACCGAGGTGAGCAGGTTGCCGCCGCTGGGCGTGAAGTTCGGCGTCGTCGAGCGGTAGATGTCGTAGCGCACCGTCGGCCCGGCCGGGCAGCTCGCGGTGCCTGCCGTCCAGGCGAGGCGGACGCGGCAGGACTGGTTGTCGGGGAAGCCGCCGCTGGCGGTGCCGAGCCCGGCGAAGTTGGGCACCAGGTCGCACGTGCCGGCCGGCGTGATCTCGACGCAGGTCGAGGCGGGCCCCTCGCCGCAGGTGTCGGTGCCGCGCACCTTGTAGGCGTAGGTGATGCCGCCCTGGGCGCGGGTGTCGATGAGGCTGGTGCCGGCGGAGGAGCCGACGTACTGGAAGTCACCGGCCGCCGCCCCGGCGCAGGTGCCGACCGCGCGGTAGACCTGGGTGTTGGTCGAGCCGGCGGCGTTGGTCCACGAGACGGTGGTGCCCATCGGCGGGTTGTTGGCCACGCCGAGGCCGGTAGGCGCCGCGGCCACCGCCGTCGAGCAGGCGGCGTAGGAGACCACCAGCGCGTAACCCTGGCGGTTGGTGTACTGGACCCCGGTGCCGGGCACCGCCGGGGCGCTGACGGTGATGGTGTGGGTGGCGGCGAGCGGCGTGGCCAGGCGGACCTGCTCGACGTTGTTGAGCACGTCGGCGCTGCCGCCCGTCGCCGAGACGAGCGTCCCCGCCGACATGACGTTGCCGAGGTAGGTGTTGGTGCCGTCGGTCACCGTCAGGTTGAGGTTGTTGACCAGCTGCACCGCCACGCCCGGGCTGGGCTCGGGATCCATCCACACCAGCGTGGCGCGGAGCTCCTGGCCGGCGGCGACGGCGACGTTGTAGACGTGGCTGCCGCCGGTCTGCAGGCCGTCGGTGTTGAGCACGTTCCACACCCGCAGCTCGCGCGCGTCGCCGGTGAAGAACAGGTCGTTGTCGAGGAAGACGCGTCCCCAACCGAAGTTGTTGTTGCCGAAGATGTTGTTGGGGGCGCCGGCGCTGGCGAGCGGCAGGGTGCCGTTGAGCAGCGCCGCCTTGACCAGCGCCGCGCGCGGCCGCAGCGAGTCCGCGGCGGTGGCGGTCCCGGTGGGGTAGTAGCCGTCCTCGAAGTACTGGCGCAGCAACACCGCCGCTCCGGCGGTGGTGGGACATGACATCGACGTCCCCGACAGCGACTGCGTGCTGCAGTTGTTGGTGACGTGGCTGGCGTCGCCGAGAGCGGAGATGGTGGCGGAGCCGGGGGCCATGATGTCGGGCTTCTTGCGGCCGTCGTCGGTGGGCCCGCGGCTGCTGGAGCCGACGACCGCCGTCGAGTTGCCGTGGCCGACGCGGCCGACCGTCACCACGTTCTTGGCGTTGCCGGGTGAGCCGATGGTGTTGGGAGTGCCGGCGACGCCACCGGAGTTGCCGGCGGAGAAGAAGATCGCCATCTCCTCGTGCTCGAAGAGGAAGCGGTCGGCGATGGCGTCGTCGCCGGTGTACTCGCCGCCGGTCGCGGCGCCGTACGAGTTGGAGTGCACGCGGGCGCCGGCGTTGAGCGCCTGCAGGTACATGCCATAGGGATCGTTGAGTCCCGAGAGGCAGCCGGTGGTGTCGTGCCCCACGTCCTGGAAGACCAGCTTGGCGTTGGGGGCCATGCCGTCGCCGGTGTTGATGCCGGCGAAGGTGGGGGTAGAGAGGTTGGCGAAGTTGTCGCCCACCAGGGTGCCCGAGGTGTGCGTGCCGTGGAAGCTGATCGGCGAGCCGCCGGGGCAGGTGGCGGTGCTGTCGTACGCCGTCGAGCCGGGCTGGACGTAGTAGGCGATGAGCTTCTTCGTGGGGTCGATGGTGCCGGTCGCCGGCGGCACCGGGCTCTGCGCGTCGGTGATCGACCCGGCCGTGGCGTCGTAGCGGAAGAAGCAGGCGTCCGAGTCGTTGCCGGAGTCGGCCACCGCGGCGATCTGGCCGGTGCCGGTGATGTTGTGGTTGAAGATGCTGCACGCGGCGCAGGCGTTGGCGGCGATCACCGAGACGGCGTTGGACTGCACCGGGGCCAGCGCGTCGTTGTTGTGCAGGATCGGCCGGCGATAGGGCTCGACGAACGCCACTCCGGGGATGGCGGCCGCCTCGACGACGAGATCGAAGCGGTCGGCGGCGGTCACTCCGTAGCGCACGTTTCCGGCGCGCAGGTCGGAGATCTGCAACCGCGCGGCAGCCGGGAAGCGTTGCGCCAGCTCCTGCTCGACCTTCTCGAGGGGGACGTCGGGGAAGACCCGCACGGTGATCTCGGTGGTGTCGGCGGTAGCGCCCGGCCACAGATCGGGGTGGATCTTGTAGCCGGTCTTGTAGGGGCCGATCCAACGCACGGCGGGATGGCCGGCGAGCAGCGCCGTCGCCTCCGGCGTGATGCGGAAAGAGAAGGCGTTGTCCGGGAGGTAGCCGACGAAGGCGACGCCGGCGCTCGCCAGCTCCTCCTTGGCGGCGAGCTGGTCCGCGCGCAGCTGCACGATGCCGTAGCCGGCGTCGACAGAGCTCGGCAGGCCGACCAGGCTGAAGTCGGGCTCGCGCAGAGTGGGGTCGAACACCGCGCCCGCGAGCAGCAGGTGCGAGCCGTCGCGCGGCACCTGCGCCAGCTCGTCGGGCTCGAGCCGCTGCGGCGTGAAGCGCTGTGTCGGCGGGGCGGGAAGCGCAGCCAGCGGCAGCGCGAGTAGTGCGAGCGCCAAGGCGACGGTCGTCGAGCGTCCGAGCATGAGGACCCTCCGGGGTGTGCGGCGAACCTGGTGTGTGCGACGAACCTAAAGTTCGCGGACTCTACCTCACGCCATCGGCGGCGGTCGCGGCGGCATCGCCACGTTGAGCCGCCCGGGGAGAATGCGGTAGCGCAGCGGCGGCGCCAGCCGCAGCAGCTCGCCGTCGAGGTAGACCGACACCGGTCGCCGCCGCTCGCCGTACTCGACGAGCAGCTCGGACGTCAGCCAGTGGTCGTAGCGGTCGTCTTCGCGGATGTCGCGCAGCGCCGCGTAGAGCAGCGTCCGCAGCACGGCGGAGCGGCTGGTGCTGCGGTGGACGAAGACCAGCAGCTGCCCGGTGTCAAGCCGCGGCCGCTGCCCGAAGTTGAAGAGGTGCATCGCGCCGGGGTTGTTGGAGACGAACACCAGCGGCGTGCTGCGCGCGAGCCGCTCGCCGTCGACCTCGAGGCTGACCTCGGAGAGCCGGTACTTGCCGAGCAGGCGCACGGCGGCGGCGAGCGTCACCGCCACCTTCATGAAACGGTTGCGCACGCGGGGCTCGGCGCGCTCGCGCACCACCTGCGAGTAGTAGCCGAGCGAGGAGTGGTTGAGGAAGCGGTGGCCGTTGACCTCGGCGAGGTCGACGCACTGGGGTGTGGCGGCGGCGAGCGCGGCGGCGGCGGCGTGCAGCTCCTGGGGCATGCCGAGGTCGCGCGCGAAGTGGTTGAAGGTGCCCAGCGGCAGCACGCCCAGCGTCGCGTCGCTGCCGGCGAGCGCGCCGGCGACGGCGTTGACGGTGCCGTCGCCGCCGCCGGCGATCACCATCGAGGCGCCGGCGGCGATCGCCTCGCGCGTCGCCGCGGGCAGCATGTGGCCCGGTACGGCGCGCACGTCGGCGACGACCCCGACTTCGCGCAACGCGGCCGCGACCTCCGCTGGGCGCGCGACGCCGCGCGCGAGGGTCCCACCCTCGAGGTTGAGCAGGGCGACGTTCACACCTCGGCCGGGAGCAATCGCCGTGCCCCGCTGCGCCCCGTTTTCGCCCCCGCGGAGATCCCTGGCACGGGCCATGCGATGTGGGCTCGACGACAGGGCGCCACACAGCCCGAACAACCCACCAGCGAAGGAGCCCGAAGATGAGTCGCACACGAGGTTTGACCGCTACCGCCGCCTTGGCGCTGCTTCCCGGCCTGCTCCTCGGCGGCTGCCGCGCCGGCGAGGAGACGCCGCGAGCGGCCGCCGCGCCGACCCTCTCGCAGGAGGCTCCCCGTCCTCCCCAGGGGACGAACTGGAGCACCGACGCACCCCCGGCCGTGACGGGCGCCGAGGGTCAGCTCGCCAACGATGAAGCCCAGGCCCGCGAGCGCGAGCTCGCCGAGCGCGAGGCCGCCGTGGCGCAGCGCGAGGCGGACGTCGCCCGTCGCGAGGCCACCGCCAGCACGCGCAGCACGACGCCGGCGCGGACCACCACCCGCCGCAGCACGCCGGCGCGCACGACCAGCCGCCGCACCGCCACCGCGCCGGCGCCCTCCGCGCCGCGCACGGAGACCGCGGCGCGCAATGACGAGCCCGCGCCGGAACCGGTGCGGCGACCCGAGCCGACGCGCGTCACCATCCCCGCCGGCACCACGCTCACCGCCGAGGTGACCGATGGCGCCTCCAGCGCCACCGCGCAGGTCGGCGACAGCGTCAGCGCCCGCATCGCCGAGAGCGTCTACGCCGGCGGCGAGTTGGCGATCCCCGCCGGCTCGCGCGTCACCGGCACGGTGACCGATGTCCAGGGCCTGCGCCGCGTCGGTGGCCGCGCGCGTCTCGCCGTGCGCTTCGACAGCGTCGAGCTGCCCGACGGCACGCGCGCACCGATCTACGCCGCTTGGTCGGCGACCGGGCGCAACGAGACCGGCCGCGACGCCGCGACCATCGGCGGCAGCGCCGCCGGCGGCGCCGTCCTCGGCCGCGTGCTCAGCCGAGGGCGCCGTAGCGACGAGCGCACTGCCCAGGGTGCCGCAGTCGGCGCCGTCATCGGCACCGTCATCGCGGCGCGCAACCAG